>JAYUHG010000405.1:0-6729 GCA_043767195.1 Gammaproteobacteria bacterium
CTGGTGGCCGGGCCTTTGCTGGCGAAACTGCCCGCCGGCAGCGCCATGATCGCCACGGAAGTGGCGGCGCCTTTTATTGTCCCATTCAAACTCTGCGTGTTTGTGGCGTTGTTCGCCGCCATGCCGTTCATCCTGTATCAGGCCTGGGCGTTTATCGCGCCCGGTCTGTACGACGGTGAACGCCGCTTCGCGGTGCCACTATTATTATCCAGCATCCTGTTGTTCTACACCGGCATTGCCTTTGCTTTCTTTATCGTCTTCCCGTTGTTATTCGGTTTCTTCACCGCCACGGCACCGGAAGGCGTCACAGTTATGACCGATATCGGCCATTATCTGGACTTCGTGCTCAAGCTGTTTTTTTCATTTGGACTGGTGTTCGAGGTGCCGGTGGCCACGGTACTGGTGATCTGGGCCGGGCTGCTGTCCGCCGACACTCTGGGACGGGGCCGGCCCTACATTATTCTCGGAGCCTTCGCCCTGGGCGCTCTACTGACGCCGGGGCCGGATGTGTTGTCGCAAATCCTGCTGGCAGTGCCGCTGTGGTTACTGTTTGAAGTGGGCTTATTCCTGGGCCGCCGCATTACCACGCGCAGCGAAAAAGCCGCGACGCTGGATCAATCAACACCCTGACACTGGCGGGGCACCACAGCGCGCCGGGTTTCGTGCCGGCAACATTGAGACTTCCGTGGATTTCACAACCGGGATCGGAGGCGGCAAATTCCGGGCCCGCAATCGCGCCGTCAACTGCTCCAGCAGCGGCGCGATTTCCGATCCCACCCAGATTTGCGGCTCCGACAGCGTTAATTCCTCCTCAACTTCCCGCGCATGCAAACTGTCCCGGGCGCGCTCAAATGCCGCCACCATGGACAGATCCTTGGGTAACTCCGTGCCGAAAAACGCCTCGCCAAAATAAGTAAACGGTCCGTCGTGCCCGCAGCCAAAAGAGGTGCGGTCGCTGCGCGCGGAAGTCATCACCAGGGTGTCGGAGTTGCGCAGCTCTTCCATGAACTCACCGGAGAAACACGCCGACACGATCACAGCCCGATAACGTATGCCGGCGCCATCCAGAGCGGCGCGCAAATCCCGCGGGGTGATTTGGGCCAACTGGAATCCATTCAGGTCCAGCACCAGTCCCTGCTTCTCTTCCCCATGGGAAGTCATGAACAACACCAGCAGATCCTCTTCCAGGTCCATCTTATGCGCCACGCTTTCCAGGGCAACTCTCAGATTATCCCGGCTGGCCAGGGGTAATTGCTCAAACGTGCTGGGGTTATTCACCAGCAGCAAGGTACGGCCAATGGCCTCGAAGTCGCGACCGAATATCTGCGCCGCGCGCTGCACTTCGTTCATGAATACATCTTCCCCGGCCGCCCCGGCCACGCCGACAAAGTAAACATCCACCACACCCGGCCTCTGCTCCTGCAACCCCTTGGCGCTCCAAGCAAGCAGTTCGTCCTGTTGGAAAAACAAACGCTCCACATCCGGCGGCGGATTTTCTTCTTGCCCTGCGCTGTAGTCCGGAGTCCAAAGCGGCTCCGACGGCAATAGATACCAGGGCAGAATATTGAACAAACCATAGGTCACTAACAGTGCGGCGGCCATAGGCGCGCGCGGCTCCAGCACCAGACGAATGGCGCGCAGCACGATAAAGAGATACCAGGCGAGGTAAGCCGGCGTCAGCCAGGTGTAAAACCCAGGCGGTAGCGACGGGACAAACCGTTCCACCGCAAAGACAATCACGTTATAAACAATGAAAGTGGTCGGGGCCACGGCCAACACCAGAACCGCCAACGCCAGTGCCGCGGAAGAATCACGGCCGGCAACCGCCAGCAGTATGACGCTGGCGAAGAACAGCAGATACAACATGGACTGGTAGTAAAGACCAATAATATTGAACACCTGCTCCGGCCAGACCTGATACAAGTCATAACCCAGATTCAGCGCCAGCGACACAAACAACAGGATGGTCAGTTGCGCCAGATCCGGACGGAATTGCCAGCGCGACACCGGCAGCAACAAAGCCAGTTGCATGCCGGCAAACAGATTGCGACCGAAGTCAGTGATCAGGCGATAGAGTGAATTCATTGCATTAACAAACCCTCAGGTTTGCTCCCAGGGCAATTCATGGAAGCGCCAGCCATTAACCGTGCCCCGGTGTCGTTGCCCATCCCGATCCCCCTCGAATCCCTCCAAAATATTGTAAACATCTCCATACCCGGCCTGAGCCAGGGCTTGTGCCGCCGTCTCGGAGCGCTTGCCGCTGCGACACAGGGTCAACAGCGGCACCTCCTCCGGGTTGAAACCGGGGCGTGCAATTTTCACTTTTTCCGCCACCTTGGCGACAAAATCCGCATCCGTGCGCCAATCCGGGTATTCCTGCAACGCTACATGCACGGCGCCCATGGGATGACCCACATAATCAAACTCCATGCGTGAGCGCACATCCAGTAACACCGCCTCAGGCCGCTGCCGCAGTAGATCCCAGGCTTGCTTTGGATTGACATCAGTGACCATGGATACCTCCCGGCATGGCGCGGGGAAACGACTAAGATGCCGCATTCTAAGGCATCCGTTCCGCCTTGCGGCGCACATGTTTGGCAGTGGCCGCCAAGTATGCTGCAATAGCCCGCTCTGCAATTACGGACGGCTCTTTTTCGAGGATGGCAAGCATGGGTATGGATGATCGCGACGGCGTGATCTGGCTGGATGGTAACTTCGTGCCCTGGCGCGAAGCGCAGGTGCATGTACTGACACACACCCTGCACTATGGCATGGGTGTGTTCGAGGGCATCCGCGCCTATGACACGGAGCGTGGCCCGGCCATTTTCCGGCTCTATGATCATACGGATCGGCTGTTCCGCTCCGCCCATATCCTGCGCATGCCCATGCCCTGGGATCGGGACACCATCAATCATGCCTGTATGGAAGTGGTGAAGCGCAATAATCTGGGGGACTGTTATTTGCGGCCCCTGGTGTTCTATGGCTCCGAAGGCATGGGACTGCGCGCCGACAATCTGAAGACCCATGTGGCGGTGGCGGCATGGCAGTGGGGCGCTTATCTGGGCAAGGAAGGTCTGGAGCGCGGCATTCGAATCCGCACCTCGTCCTTCACCCGCCATCATGTGAACATCTCCATGTGTAAAGCCAAGGCGGTGGGACATTACATCAATTCCATGCTGGCGTTGCAGGAGGCGTTGCAGGACGGTTACGACGAGGCGTTACTGCTGGACACCGAAGGCTATGTGGCGGAGGGCAGCGGTGAAAATATTTTCATCGTGCGCGACGGCAAAATTTATACGCCGGAATTGACCTCGGCCCTGGAGGGGATCACGCGCCAGAGTATTGTGGCGCTGGCGGAGGAATGCGCTATCCCGGTGATCGAGAAACGCATTACCCGGGATGAGGTCTATGTGGCCGATGAGGCTTTCTTTACCGGCACCGCCGCCGAGGTCACACCCATTCGGGAACTGGATAACCGCGCCATCGGCAACGGCAAGCGCGGCCCCATTACCGAGCGTCTGCAAACCCTGTTTTTTGATTATGTCAGCGGGCGCCGACCGGGACGCCCGGAATGGCTGGTGCATGTGAACTGGAACAAGGATGGCTCACGCCATGTCGGATCCGCGGCACGGTAGCGCCACACCCAATGACACGGGCACCCGGGAAATCACCCGGACCATGCTGCCGTTGCATTGTCCGCTGCCAGAAATGAGCCTGTGGAACTCGCACCCACGGGTTTATCTGCCCATCGAAAAAACCGGGCATGCCAAGTGCCCCTATTGCGGCACCGAGTTCGACCTCAAGGGTTGAACATCGCGCTGCAAACCCAGGCAGGCCCATGGGGCCGCTGATCCTCTGGCGCATCAGCGATGGTCGCCGCGGACATGATGCCCAAAGTCTCGGGCTTACCCAGGCCTTGGGCCGACTGACCCCCTGTCAGACTTTCGATATCGCCGCGTTGCCCTGGCCGCAGGCACTCGCCGGCTGGGTGCGCGGTATATTTCCAGTGGCCGATGAATTACCAAACCCGCATCTGATTGTGGGCGCGGGGCATGGCACCCATGGCGCAATGCTGGCGGCGCGGCGCGCACGCGGTGGCAAAACCGTGGTGCTGATGCGACCGACTCTGCCTGCGTCCTGTTTTGATTTCTGCATTATTCCCGAACATGACCCGGCGCCGGCGTTCGGCCACATTCTGCGATCCTGCGGGCCATTGAACAGCGTCACCCCCGGGACGGAGCGAGATCCCGCGCGCGGATTGATTCTCATGGGCGGCCCGTCCCGGCATTTTCATTGGCACATGGAAGCATTGTTGCTGCACATCGAAACATTGATACGCACACCCGGCGTGACCTGGACCTTGACTGATTCCCCGCGTACTCCGGCTACTGACAGCGCACGGTTGTCGCGGATGTCGGGCGTGTCATTCGTTGCCTGCCAAAGTGCCGGCAAAAACTGGTTGGCCGATCAAATACCCCGCGCCGGTATGGTGTGGGTCACCGCGGACAGTATGTCCATGATCTTTGAAGCGCTTAGCGCTGGCGCGGCGGTGGGCGTCCTGGATTTACCGCCGCGCGGGAAAGATCGGATCACTGTTGCGGTATCGGACTTGGTGGCGCGAGGCATGGTCACTTCATTTGCTGCCTGGCAACCGGGTCAGCGGCTGGTGGTACGTCAACCGGCACTACAGGAAGCGGATCGTTGCGCAGCCCTGATACTGCAACACCTGACTGCCGCAGGCGCCTGATATGCCCTTGACCGTGGTGCAGTTACTCCCGGCCCTGGAAGCCGGTGGTGTGGAACGGGGCAGCGTGGAGATCGCCCGCGCCCTGGTGGAACGTGGACACCGTGCCATTGTGGTATCCAGCGGCGGACGCCTGGTGCCAAAACTGGAATCCTTCGGCGCGGAACATATGCGCCTCGACATCGGTGGCAAATCCCTGTTCACCCTCGGACTCGTGGCGCCCCTGGCGCAATTACTGCGGGACCGTGGCGCGCATATTCTGCATGCGCGTTCCCGGTTGCCAGCATGGATCGGGGTGCTGGCGCGACGCCGGCTCGGGCCACGGGCGCCGCACTTGGTCACCACGGTGCATGGCCCCTACAGTGTGAACCCCTATAGCGCGGTCATGACCCGGGGTGAGCGCGTCATCGCCATATCGGAATTTATCCGCGCTTACATTCTTAACAATTATCCGCGCACGGATCCGGGCCGCATCCGAGTGATTCACCGGGGTGTGAGCGCAGCGGAGTTTCCCCGTGACTATCAACCGTCCGCGGCCTGGTACGCAGGTTGGCAAACGGCATTCCCGCAACTGCGCGGCAAAACTCTGATTACGTTACCGGCCCGCATCACCCGCTGGAAAGGTCAGGAAGACTTTATTGATCTGGTGGGATTACTGCGTGGGCGTGGTGTGGATATTCACGGTGTGCTGGTGGGTGGCACTGAACCGCGACGCCAGTCCTTCATGGAAGAATTACAAGCCCAAGTGCGCCGGGAAAATCTGGCACCGCATATTTCCTTTGTCGGACACCGGGACGATGTACGGGAGATTATGGCCATCTCCGCCGTGGTTTTATCCATGGCCCGCATCCCCGAGGCCTTTGGCCGCACCGCGCTTGAAGCCTTGAGTCTTGGAGTCCCGGTGGTGGGCTATGACCATGGCGGCACCAGCGAAATCCTGCGCCCCCTGTTTGCCGCGGGACTGGTACCGCCGGGCGCCATCTCCACGGCGGCGGATCGAATCAGCGCGATTCTGGAACAGCGCCCGGACATTCCCGTTGCGCAACCCTTCCCTCTGCAACGCATGCTGGACGAAACCCTGGCAGTTTACGAAGAGTTGGCCGGCCAGCGACCGTAGTCATAACCAAAATCGTGGCGCAGTAACGCGCGGCATTGACTGGAGAAAAATATCCGGTCCTCTGAGTTAAACCACTCATCGGCCGGGCGCTGGTCTTGACGTACCACGGTCACGCCAGAGGGGGTATCAGGATCGCGTTTTGCCGCCATATTATCTTTGCTGGACTCGCTGATGCCGTGCGCCAGCGCCGCCGATCCCAAATCCAGTTTCCAAAACCCGTCTATACGAACCAGTTCCGGCAATGGGTCTGTTTGCAGAGCTTCGTAACCCACAACCAATGTCTGCTCCGGGAAGCCTTGCGCCACTCGGCCCCAGGCATTGCAAAATCTGATGCACCACCACAAATCATTATTAAAACGCTTGCCGCCCATGTCGCCGCGCAGGAACTCACTGAAGGAACAGCCATAGTGCTGCTGCCACTTCTCATAATTGGCTACCAGGGAGCTGCGTATATCCCGCACCAATACCACATAGGGCGGCAGCGGCATCCATTTGCGCGCTATGCGCGAAGCCACCAGCAGATGCGGGATGGAATGACTGCTGACCAGGCGCGGGCCACGGTTCTGTGCGCGCTCGTCATGGACGCCACCGATAATGTCATTGGCATGACTATAGCGGGGTGGCGGCAGATCATGGCGCGTGGCGATGGCCGTGGCCAGCATATGCTTCAGCCAGTGCGTCCCGGACTGGTGCATGCTGATCAGAAAGCCCGTATAGTCCCGGTGCCTGAGCAGGGAGAAATTGGAAATATCACGGCGCAGGCAGTGGTAATGGAACCGCAGACTCATGCACTACATCCCGAATCCGGTGAAATGATCATGCAGGATGTTAGCGCGGTTACCCAAGCCCGGCATAGCACCGACCAATC
>JAYUHG010000406.1:0-2848 GCA_043767195.1 Gammaproteobacteria bacterium
CGTGCGCGAAAAGAGTTACGCAAACTCGGAGCGACGGCGCAACGGCAAATCCTCCACTACCTGCGCACCCGCATAGCGACGGATCAGGATCCGCGTCGCTTTGGAAAGCCGATGCTGGGCGATAAATGGGGACTTTGGCGTTACCGCGTTGGCGATTACCGGCTCATCTGCCAGATTGAGGACGAAAAATTTGTCGTCCTGGTCGTTAAAGTCGGTAACCGGCGGGATGTGTATGAAGACTGAATGTTTCTCTATTCGCTGGAGGGAATGCTGATCCCCTCAATCTTGCGCTTCACCTCCAGGGGCTGAGCCATGCGTCGCAGAATCAGATTGCTGGTGCCCTTGCCGGTAATGCGTACTTCGCCGAAGCCCAGCACCCTGCCCCAGACGCTCTGATCTATCTCCACCGTCTCAATGGAGGCAATGCGCATCTCCTCGGTCTGACGGCTGATGATGCCGGTCTTGACGATGACGCGCTTATTGGTAACGCCAATCTCGGTGCAACGCAGTTTCAGCCATGCATAAATACCCAGGGGCAATGTCACCACCAGTACGCACCATAAAAACATTGGCAGGCGCTCCACCCAATGCAACTCAAAGCGCGCCACCACCTGTTCGCCTTCTGACAGGGATTCATCAATGTAAGACATATCTGCCCTCCTCCATCGGTTAGCCGGGTGACAATAAATCGCGCATGGGCACCGCGACGTCCGCCAATCTTACTTTATCCACGGGCCGCCCTTCGCTAATCAACTTCTTGCCGATCATGAATTCCGGCGGTTTATTCACGGCATCCACCGCAATGACTTTGCCTGACTTGAGATAGAACGCGGCGAAACTCCGGCCTTGATCGCGATCACCCCGGGTGATCACTGCGTCATAGCCCTGGGACAACCCCGCGATCTGCAATTTCAGATCATATTGATCCGACCAGAACCAGGGCAACGCACTGTACGGTGTTTGCTTGCCGCACAGAGTTTCCGCGGCCACCCGCGCCTGATCGCTGGCGTTCTGCACCGACTCCAATCTCAGCCAGCGGTCATAGTGGGGATTGTGATGCCAGGTGCAATCACCGGCGGCGACAATGGCCGGGTCGCTGGTGCGGCAAAATGCGTCCACGACAATGCCATTCTCCACCTTCAGACCCGCGTCCCGGGCCAATTCCATATTGGGCAGAATGCCGACGCCGATAATGACCAGATCCGCGGGCAACCTCGCGCCATCGCTACAGCGCACCGCTTCCACCCGGCCCTGACCCTCGAACGCCGCCACGCCCAGATTGCAACGGATATCCACGCCCTCTTCTCCATGTACCCGGGTGTAGAACGCGGACACCTCCGGCGCGGTGACCCGCTGCATGATGCGCTCCATCATTTCCACCACGGTGACGTTCATGCCGCAACCACGCAACACGGCGGCGGTTTCCAGACCGATATAACCACCACCAACAATGACGGCGTTGGCGCCGGGGACCACCTGTTTGCGGATGTCACCCACATCGGCGGCGGTGCGCAGGTAATGGACGCCGGGCAGATCCACACCGGGCAGATCCACACGCCGTACACGGGACCCTACGGTCAGCGCCAGGCTGTCATAGGGAAGTTCCGCGCCGCCATCGAGCCGGACGCGCTTGTGATCCCGGTCAATCGTCTCCACGCGCCGCCCAAGCAGAAATTCAATACCGGCTTTCTGATACACCTCCTCAGGCCGGATGCGGATATCCGCCATTTGCTTTTTTCCGGCGAGATAGTCCTTGGACAACGGCGGGCGGTGATAGGGAATGTGCGGCTCGTCGCCGATGATGAGGATCTTTCCCTCCCACCCGGACTGGCGCAAAGTCGGACCCAACTGCGCGGCAGCGTGGCTGGCGCCGATAATGATGCAAGTGCCTTTCATGGCGACGTCACTATACCCGAGGCCACCACATCACAAATCGCGGCGCAGAGTGTGGCGAGGTCGTCATCATTAATAATGTACGGCGGCATGACATATACCAGTCGCCCGAACGGTCGTACCCAGACGCCGCGGCGAACAAACTCGCCCGGGGCGCGGGCCATGTCCACCGGCTGCTCCAACTCCACCACGCCGATGGCACCCAATACACGCACATCACTGACACCGGGCAGTGTGCGACAAGGCTCCAGGCCTTTGCGCAATCCGGATGCCACGGCGGTCACGCGCTGCTGCCATGGCTGGCCGAGCAACAGATCAATACTGGCCAGAGCCGTGGCACAAGCCAAAGGGTTGGCCATGAAAGTCGGGCCGTGCATGAAGGCGCCCTTGCCATCCGCGGAAATGACTTCCGCCACGGAGCGGGTCGTCAACGTCGCCGCCAGAGTCATATAACCGCCGGTCAGCGCCTTGCCCAGGCAGAGAATGTCGGGCGCGATGCCCGCGTGTTCACAGGCGAACAGTTTGCCGGTACGCCCGAAGCCGGTGGCAATCTCATCCGCGATCAAGAGCACACCATGCTCGTCACAAAGAGCGCGTACGCGGCGAAGATATTCCGGATGGTAGAACCACATGCCGCCCGCGCCCTGGACGATGGGCTCAAGGATCACGGCGGCGATCTGGTGCTTATTGGCAACGAGCAAATGCTCCAGGGATGCACTGTCCCTGGGATCCCACTGGTCACCAAAACGAATACGTGGACGCTCGGCAAACAAATGTTCCGGCAACACACCACGGAACAACCCATGCATACCGGCGACCGGATCGCACACCGACATGGCACCCAGGGTATCGCCGTGATAGCCGCCGTGAATGGTCAACAGTTTTTGCCGCTGCGGCTTTCCCAGTGCCGCGTGATATTGAATGGCCATCTTGATAGCCACTTCCACGGCCACTG
>JAYUHG010000407.1:0-2832 GCA_043767195.1 Gammaproteobacteria bacterium
CGTGAATGAGAATTTGCCAGCCGTTGCCATCCAGCAGTGTGACGACTTGTTTCAATTCCTCAGGCGAGAATTCCGGATTACCCAGGGATTGTCGGTTGGCATAAGGCGCCAGCAACGCGGCAGTGTGTGACTCAATGACACCATCGGCATACAGTTTCACCGCACCGAGTCTGAGTGTGCCGCTGTCGGAATATTGGCGCCGCAACTGTTCCAATAGCCCCAAATCCGCCAGTGAAAAACCCGGCCCCGCGGACAGCGCCACATAGATTCGCAGCGGCAACTCCCCGGCCTTGCGCAAGGCATCGAAAAGCGCCAGTTCTTCCGCGCCCACGCCGGCCTCCTGCACGGAGGTGACACCATAACGGTGTGCAAGCGCGATGCCCTGCTTCAGCGCCGCGAGTTTTTCGTCTCGGCTGGGTTGGGGAGTCACCGCATCAATCAGCGCCTGTGCGGATTCCTTGAGTACACCGGTAGGCTCTCCGGAGTCTGGATCTCGCATAATCTGCCCGCCCACGGGGTCCGGCGTGGCCGCGGTAATGCCGGCCATTGCCAGCGCTTTGGAATTCAGCCATTTGGTATGGCCGTCATAACATTCCATCACCGCCGGTCGATCCGGGATCAGAGCATCCAGTTGTTGCCGCGTGGGCAACCCGCCGGGAAAGGCGCCGTACAACCAGCCCCGACCCAGAACCCAAGGTTGATCGGAATTCGCGGCGGCAAAGGTGCGAATCTTGATTTGGATTTGTTCCAACGACTCCGCATCCAGCAAGGCCACCCAATTCAACGCCAAACTGCCGGACAGAAAATGCACATGGGCATCGTTGAAGCCGGGCATGACCGTGGCAGCATTGGCGTCAATCACTTGCGTCGCGCTGCCACGCAGCAGCGCAATCTCGGCGACCGTACCCACGGCCTGAATGCGGTTGCCCCGAACAGCGATGGCTTCGGCAAACTGACCGGGACGATCAGCACTGAATGCCTTGGCATTGATGATGACGAGATCAGCAGTCTGCGCGGATGCAATCCGGGGAGAATTCAGACACAAGACAGCAACTACAACCAGAATGGAGATGATTAAAGAACTCAGATGCAGAGCATGATCCTTCATTTGGTGGCTGGTGTCTGCAATTCCCGGTATCGGAAGCACTCCGCTGTGTGATCATTCACCATCCCCACCGCCTGCATATGGGCATACATGATGGTGGAACCGACAAAATTAAAACCACGTTGTTTCAGATCTATTGACCAGGCATCGGAAACTTCCGTGCGCGCCGGGAGGTCCTTCATGGTGCGGCGCCGGTTCTGGATGGGTTCGCCGTTGACGAAGCCCCACATGTAGCGGGAGAAGGTGCCAAACTCCTTGCGTATCTCGATGAAGGCCTTTGCGTTACGAATAGCCGAACGAATCTTGAGGTTGTTTCGCACAATGCCGGCGTCGTTGAGCAGGCGGCGCACATCCTTTTCCGTGTAACGCGCTACTTTGTTGAATTCGAAATTATGGAATGCGGCCCGGTAGGCGGGGCGCTTGCGCAGAATGGTGATCCAGGACAGTCCCGCCTGCGCCCCTTCCAGCACGATGAATTCAAACAACTTGCGGTCATTGTGTACCGGAACGCCCCACTCCCGGTCGTGATAGCGACGGTAGAGGGGATCATTGCCGGCCCAGGCGCAGCGAATAACTTCGTTTTTCATGGGGGCGGTTCAGGGTTAGGATGAGCGCCAATAGTGTAAACCCATTGGGGGCAAGATTTATGGGCTGGCATGGTCGCATCCTGCGCGCAAATTTGACCCGGCAGACCTGCGTCGCTGAGCCGCTGAATATGGCTTGGGCGGACCGCTATCTGGGCCAGCGCGGGCTGGCAACGAAATACCTGTTTGAAGAAATGGACCCGGCGGTGGATGCCCTGTCGCCGGACAACAAACTCATCTTCGCGGCAGGCCCGTTGACCGGCACCGCGGCATCTACCGGCGGACGCTATTCCGTGGTCACCAAGGGGCCACTCACCGGCGCCATTGCCTGCTCCAACTCCGGCGGCAAGTTCGGCGCGGAACTGCGCATGGCCGGTTATGACATGCTCATCATTGAAGGCCGCGCCCCGCGCCCGGTATACCTTTATATACGGGATGACGAGGCGCAGATCCTGCCCGCCGATGACTATTGGGGCCGGACGGTTTGGTTTACCGAACCGGATCTGCAACGCCGCCACCAGGACCCGCGCATTAAAGTCGCCTCCATTGGACGCGCGGGGGAATATGGCAATCGCTTTGCCTGTGTCGTAAATGATCTGCATCGCGCCGCGGGCCGCTCTGGAGTCGGCGCGGTAATGGGATCGAAACACCTGAAGGCCATCGCCGTGCGCGGTACGCGCGGATGCAGTGTCAAGGACCCAGTACGCTTCCGTGATGTGGTGGCTCGCACCCACGCGGACATGAAGGCCAATCCGGATCGGGTGGGCATGACCCGCTACGGCACCCTCATGATGGTGGATATCACTCAGAGCTTCGGCACCCTGCCCACGCGCAATAATCGCGAGGTGCAATTCGAAGGGGCTGATGGTCTGAATGTGGGCGCCATGCAAACGCCCAACGCCAACGGGCATACTAATCTGATCGCCCACGGCGCCTGCTTCGCCTGCACCATTTCCTGCGGTCGCATTTGCCACATTGATCCCACGCACTTCTCGGTGCGGGACAAACCCCAATATCACATCGCCTCCGGCGGGCTGGAGTATGAAACCGCCTATGCCCTCGGCTCGGCGGTGGGCGTGGGCGACATTGACGCCGCCACCTATTGCGGATTCCTGTGCAATGAAGACGGCATGGACCCCATTT
>JAYUHG010000408.1:0-2827 GCA_043767195.1 Gammaproteobacteria bacterium
GGTGGCATTCTGGAATACGATACCGGTTGCCGTGCCGGCAGCCATCGTTTCCGATGTGGCATCAACAATGGAGTCGCGTAACCCCCCAGTGTTCCGCACCACTGGAACCGTGCCATAACGCAGGGCATACAGTTGCGCCAGGCCGCAGGGCTCATAACGGGATGGCATGACCAGCACGTCGGCGCCGGCGACAATCTGGTGCGCCAGTGATTCATTGAAACCCGAAGCGGAGGCAACCCGCCCTGGATTCGCCCGCGCCGCCAGCAACAGCGCCTGCTGCAGCGCCGGATCCCCGTCGGCAAGGATGGCAAACTGCACCGGCTGATCCGTCAATGCCGGGATTGCCGCCAAAAGCAGATCGATTCCCTTTTGATGGGCGAGCCGCGATACGACGCCGAACAGGATCGCATCAGGGCTTTCCCGCAACCCCAGCGTGTTCTGGAGCGCGAGTTTGTTGTTACGCTTCCGCCCCAGCGACCTCAGGTTGTATTGGCGCGGAATGTGCCGATCCGATTTCGGATCCCATATCTGGTAATCCACGCCGTTCATGACGCCCACCAGCGCCGCTTGCCGTTGGCGCAGCAGTCCATCCAGACCGAAACCCAGTTCTGGATTCTGAATCTCCTGCGCGTAACTCGGACTCACGGTGGTAATCAGATCGGCGCCGGCCAGGCCGCCCTTCAACAACGAGAAATTCCCGTAGAACTCCAATGCTTCCGGGGTGAAAAGCTGCGCGGGGAGGCCGATGGCATCGAACCGGGCGCGGTCACCGGTTCCGGCGTAGGCCATGTTGTGGACGGTGAACACGGTCGCCGGGCGGCGCGGTTCGTCGCGCAGCAGCATACAGGCCAGGCCGGTCTGCCAGTCGTGGCAGTGCAGCACGTGCGGCTGCCAGCCGAGCCCGTCCTGGCCGAGGGCCAGGTGCACCACTGCCCTGGAGAAAGCCGCAAAACGATTGATGTTGTCCGGCCATTCCATTCCGTCTTCCGCCTGGTACAAGCCACCGCCGCGGTCAAACAGTTCCGGAATGTCTACGACGTACACAACCACCCCGGAATTTTCCAGCCGTCCTTCGAGAATACGCACTGCGTCGCCAGACCCTGGCAGATGAAATTTGCACCGCACCGGCCAGGAGCGCGCCGAGTTTCGCACCTGCCGGTACCCCGGCACGGCAATCCGGACATCACACCCCGCCCCGGACAATGCCAGCGGCAGCGCGCGGCACACTTCACCCAGTCCCCCGGTACCTGCCAGAGGTTGCAATTCACTGGTTGCGAACAGTACCTGGTGCATGCCAATTGATCCAATCAGTCAGGCAGCGCAACAGTCGTGGGGATTCGAATAACGTAGCGGTATCGCGCCAGGTGCATATGCAATCAGTAACAGTGGTGCTTCAGCGAACGTGCCGCAGATCCTGCCCCAGCATGTTCGGTGTCACCAGCACGACACCGCCTTCGGATACATAAAACCGCTTCTGATCAGTTTCCAAATCCTCTCCGATCACGGTCTGCGGCGGGACGACGCAGCCCTTGTCGAGCACTACACGATGCAGGCGGCAACTGGGGCCGATGCTTACTTCCGGCAACACGACGCAGTCCGACACCTGACTATATGATTCCACCCGCACGCTGGAAAACAACACCGAGCGCCGCACTTCCGCTCCGGAAATGATACAGCCGCCGGAGACCATGGAATTAACGGCCAATCCGCGCCGTCCCTCGTCATCGAAGACAAATTTTGCCGGGGCCAACTGCTCCTGATAAGTCCAGATGGGCCAGTCACGATCATAAAGATTCAATTCCGGAGTGACTTCAATCATCTCCAGGTTGGAGCGCCAATACGCATCCACCGTTCCCACGTCGCGCCAATAGGCGTTCTGGTGGGTAGCCGGGTCACGAAACGGAAATGCGTAGGCGGCGTTACGTTCCACCACCCAGGGAATGATGTCCTTGCCGAAATCATGGCTTGAGGTCGGCGTGTCAGCGTCGCGGATCAACTGCTCGTAGAGAAATTCCGTGCTGAACACGTAGATGCCCATGGAGGCAAGTGCCACTGCGGGATTCCCAAACATCGGCGGCGGCTGTTCCGGCTTTTCGTGGAATTGGGTGATACGGTAATTCTCATCAATGGCCATGACGCCAAAGGATGATGCTTCCGCAACCGGAACCTCTATACAGCCGATGGTCATGTCGGCATCGCGGTCTATATGGGCGGCAAGCATGGTGCTGTAATCCATCTTATAGACATGATCCCCCGCCAGGATGAGTACATGTTTTGGTTTGTGGGTCCGCAGAATGTCCAGATTCTGATACACCGAATCCGCGGTGCCGCTGTACCAGCCGCTGTCAACGCGCTGGGATGCCGGAAGTATCTCAAGGAACTCGCCGAACTGGGGATGCAGAATGTTCCAGCCCTGTTGCAGGTGGCGTATCAGGGAGTAGGCCTTGTATTGGGTCAACACGCCGATACGGCGAATGCCGGAATTGATGCAGTTTGAAAGCGGGAAATCAATGATGCGGAACTTTCCGGCAAACGGAACCGCGGGCTTGGCCCGCCATTGGGTCAGGTCCTTGAGCCGGTCGCCGCGCCCGCCCGCCAGGACCAGTGCCACCGTGCCCCGGGTGAGCCGGTTAAGCGCCTTGACTTTGGTTCGCGGTGACATGTTACAAAGCACTCCCCGTGGCATGTGGCTGCTATATTAGCAGCATGTCTCTCAAACACATGTCAGCAACCACGGATTTTTGACAGGCAACCATGCCACGCAAACCCGCCAGCGCCAGCAGACGAAGAAAAACACCGGTTGGTGGTACGCGCGCTGATGTTGGCG
>JAYUHG010000409.1:0-2824 GCA_043767195.1 Gammaproteobacteria bacterium
TTAGGCAGCCTTCGGGGCGGTCTGGCTTTACCACAACGGTTTGCTCAGTTTCTCCGTGAACGAAGAGAACATGATGTTGAAGCTGATGCTGATTCTCTCTGCCTCGCTCATGTTGGCGTCCACGGAGTGTTCCAGATAGGAAGGAAACACCAGCAGTGTCCCGTTCGTCACTCTGACAACGACCTGGTCAGTATTCTCGGCCGTGAGCGCCACCACCGGTGGCCTGATAACACCGGCCTGATTCCTCGGGTCATGAAAGTTTATCGTGTCTGCACCCGGGTGAGTTCGAACGTAGTAGACGCCACTCAAGAAGTTATTGGGATGGCTGTGAGCCTTGTGTATGGCACCCTTGGCGAGAACAGTGGCCCAGCAGCCGGTAATTTCGAAAGCATCATTACCGATTCGCAGGAATCGCAGAATGCTCTTTGCCACGTCACTGACGCATGAAATGAGTTCCCGGAATTCTTCGCGTTCATGCAGCGTTTGGTCGGACTGCCATCCCTGGCCGAGCCCAAGCCCTGGCAAATCGCGCCTGACTCCCTCAAGCGCCGCGAGAATTCTGGCGTCCATCGCGTCGTGGAACTCCACCTTGAGCTGATTTTTCCACACCAATGTGGGAAACATCGGCATGACATCCGATGCTTCAATCCACGGGTTGCCGTCTTTAGCCATAGACCGAATCAGACGAGTTGTTCGCTCCAGCCGCCTGACGTCGTGATCAGCGGCAGGCGCGCGAAGTGGTCAACGAGAAAGTCATGGCCGCTTTCGCCTGTCCGCTGCATCTAAAGTTAGACATACACAATCAGATGACCGCCTCAGGTGTGAGGTGGCCGATGCAGGAATAGCTCAATGGTTCGAACAAAAATGAACCCAAAGATGCAAAGAGCCCACGTTAGGACAACGGCGTAAGGGCCTACACTTGGTGGAAACGGGATTCCTGCGACGTTGAACCAGAGACCCGCAACCGCGACGATTGAAACGGCGTATATGACGACGACCCATGGGGGAAATCGGCCCGGTTCGACCGCACGGCGTCGGCGGAATTGGATCAGGAGAACGAAGGTAAGGATCGAAGCAGCCGCCGCGCTGGACAGCGACCAAATGACGGTGTCAGGGACATGAAGGAGGTTTAGAAGTGTGGGAACCAAAGCAAGAGCCGTGACCAGAAGGCCACCTTCGATGTAGAGGCGCACGAGGCGGAGGTGCCGATCAGAGAGCTCGCCTCCCAGCGCACCTCGGAGGGCAACAATTACTGCCGAAAAACCGACAAATGACAATGAGAGGGTTGCAAGGCTAAAGAGGTAGTCAGATTCTGCCGATATCATGATCGAATCCTGATAAGTATGTGTCTAACTCTTAATTATCCCGCCGAAATACGGAACGCCATCCCGTATTTCGGCAGGATAAGAAACCGGGTTGTAATGAAATCAACAACATAGTATTTTTTAGCCCTGCAGTTTCATAAAAAATTGTTGAATTGCCTTCGGCTCATCTTACCCCACCAAGACCCTAGCAAGTACAGCAGCGCTCATGTCCCGGCATCCATAACCTCATCCGCCCGGATGAACAGCCACAGCACGGCGCCGATGATGGCGAATACGGAGCCCGAAGCCAGCGCCGGCACCCAGCCGACGTGCTCGACGATGAACGGCACCAGCATGGCGCCGACACCGCCTACCACGTTGCCGCCGGTATTCATGATGCCGCCGGCAGTGGCGGAATTTCGGCCCGCCACTCCAATGACCGCGGCCCAGAAGGCGCCTTCGGTGAGTTGCGTACAGCCAAGACAAAGCGACAGCAGCACCACGGCTACGTACGGATTGGGCGCCATGGCGCCAGCCAGCAACAACACGGAGACCAACGCCAAGCCGATAATCGCCGGCAGGCGGCAGCCACGGCGCATACCGTAGCGTGCACACAGGCGGTCACACATCACGCCGCCGATGGTCGCGCCGATTGCTCCGACAAGCCACGGCGCCGCGGCAAGGAACCCACCCTCCAAAGCCTTGAAGCCGCGCTGTTCGATGAGATAGATGTAGAACCAGTTAAGAAAAATGTAGAACGTGTAACACATGCAGAAATAGGCGCCGGTCAGCAGTTGAACATTGCGGTTGGCAAGCACCCTTTTCCAGGCGCCTGGTTCGGGGGGGAGTTCCGTATCCGCGCCGCGGCCAGCCCTTATCAGAGCGAGCTCGGTTGGTGTGACGGATTTGTGCTCCGCGGGGGTGTCACGTCCATACCACCACCAGACTGCGGCGAGGATAAACGCCGGCGGGGCCACAAACAGAAACGAGTTGCGCCAACCGAACTCGGATGCCGCCCAGGCGATGGCGGGCGCCGTGGCTGCAGCACCCAGTGTGAGCCCAGTGGAGGACAGGCCATTGGGCAGCGCCCACCCGGACGGTGGAAACCAGCGTGAAACGACGGGGCACCCCACGGGATAAACGGGCGCCTGGGTCACACCCAGCAGGAAGCGCAACACAATCAGGATCCAAAGGACGGTGGTGGCCGATAACACGCCTGTGGCAGGTACCAGGCCTGTGAGCAGCGTGATGATGCCCCAGGCGACCAGGATCGCGGTAAGCACCTTGCGTGGGCCAAACCGATCACCCAGGACGCCGCCTGGAAACTGGAATATTGCATAGGCCCAGGCATTGGCCGCCAGGATCAGGCCCAGATCGGAAAGTGAAAAGCCCAGGTCCTTGCGCAGGGCGTCTCCCGCGATGGACATGTTCGAGCGCAGCACATAGGCCATGAAGCTGGCGATGATTATCAGCGTTAAGACGCGCCAGCGGACGTAGGTGTCCCGATCGCCGCTTGTGAG
>JAYUHG010000410.1:0-2820 GCA_043767195.1 Gammaproteobacteria bacterium
CGCCCGGTGCCTGCAACGCCGTCACCAACGCCGGGACACCAAACATGCGATCCATATGGGTCTCCAGGCCGTGCTTGCGCAACACATCTATCGCGCGGCGATACTCCTGCATCGCATCAATGTTGCGGCGGAAGGTCAGATAGTAATCACCGAGAAAGCGCAGTGCCTCGGCATGGGCCAGGGGTGTGCTGGCCTGGCGTTCGCTGGTCCGATCCACGATCTGCTTAGCGATCCATTCGCCCTTGAGGTAACACGCTTTAAACAGCGTGTCACGGGCCTGCTGCTCGTTGACCTCGAAAACCTCACGGCCGTTATCAATCATGGCCGCGCGCAAATCATGAAACCCGACCCGGCTGCGCTGCATTTCCAGCGCCAGACGATGATTCACCAGCGTCGCGTGATAGAACAGCGTCTCATCCACGGTTTTTGCCCCGGTGTCGGATTCATCCATGATACGGCGGGCAAGATCATAGAGCGCGTCCGCCTTGACCAGATGATTCAACCCCGGCGCCGCCGGCGCGGTTTCATAGGCGCGCAATCGTCCCACGCCAATCTCCTGGATTACCGCCAGCAACGCCACCCGATCACCCACGGCATTGCGCATGCGCACCCAGTACATTTGCTGGTAATACCGATCCATGGCCTCGGCGTCACCCAGATCGGTATGCACCTCAAGCAATGCCTGCAATAAAGGAATGTGCGCCGGGTTGTGCAGACCTTCATTGACCCGGGCGATGTGTAACGCCCGTTGCAATGTGGTGGCCGCTGCCGCGAACAGCCCTTGTGTGCGCTGCGCCTGCCCGAGTCCCAACAGCGCCTCGGCGAGTTGCGGGTTGTAAGCGCCACCGGAAGCCTCCAGTTGCGCGATATGATCCTCGAACGCGCTGAGATCAGTGGCAACGTCCGCGCTGGTCAAGCCTGGAGCTGAGAACAACAGCGTCAACGCAAGAAGATTCAAACACCAGCCATGCATTTAGAACACACCCGCTTCCAGACCGGCGGCCATGGTCTGGCCCAATTCCTCGCAACGAGTCACGAATTCCGGGCGGAATTCAGCGGCCAGTAACAGGGGCGGTTGGGCCGGCTTCCAACGCAACCCGGTAACAATGCGCTCCAACGCCAAACAGGTGCCGGTGCCGTCGTTGCCGGCGCGAATATAGAGGGCGTAGGGCAGCCCCTGAGTCTTTTCCAGACACGGATAATAAATACGCTCAAAGAAATCTTTCACCAAACCGGCCATGGAACCAAAATTCTCCGTGCTGCCGAGGATCAGCCCATTGGCCCAGATTACGTCGTCTGGTCCTGCTTCCAGGGGTGCCTTTACCCGCAGGGATATTGCCGAGAGATCAGGATGACTTGCGCCGCGCACCACGGCATCACGCAGCGCGCGGGTATTATCACTGGGGGCGTGAGCTACAACGAGTAAATTCGGCATGACGTCTGCGGTGACTCATGCCGAGCGGCAATTACATACCGCACATTCCGCGACCGCAAGACGGACCACTGCCGCCTTCGCAAGGCGGCGCGGCACCGCTACCCAGGGACTCGCTCTTGATCACATTACTGCTGGTGATCACCTTGCGCACCGGTTCTTTAGCCGCTGTCTTGCCGGGATCTATGTCCAGCAACTTGCACAGTTCACCCCAGGTGCGAACCTTCAGATTCATGGGGTGGCGTACTTCCAGAGTACGGCCGTTAGTATCACAACGATAGTCATAGGTGGGCATGACAATTCACCTCCGAATTCAATTCAAACACTGTCACTGCTTCGGCAACAGCGCCGCTTTGCCTTCACCGCGGGGATCCGAGGCGGCGAAAATCTGATTGTTCTTCTTATCCCACATGACGGCATGCATGTCGCCGTAACTATAGGAGGCCTGTTTCAGGGTGTGGCCGAGTTTGCGCAATTCATCCTGTTCATAGACTGCCAAACCCTGGGGCTCGAACTGCACCTCATCCGGCAAATACTGATGATGAAAGCGGCGCACCTTGACCCAGGATTCCGGTCCGTTGCCCGCCACGAAATCCAGCACCCCCAGCAACACCATGCTGATGATGCGGCTGCCGCCGGGAGTGCCCAGAATGCCAATCCGATCCGCGCTCTCCACAAAGGTTGGCGTCATGGAAGATAGCGGTCGCTTGTTGCCGACCACGGCATTGGCTGCATCTCCCACCAGTCCATAGGCATTGGGCGTATTGGCCTTGATGGAGAAATCATCCATCTCATCGTTCAGCAATACGCCGGTCCCTGGCGGCACGAAGGCGGCGCCGAAGATCAGATTGATACTCAGGGTACCCGCCACGCGATTACCATCAGCATCAATAAGTGAAAAGTGCGAAGTGTTCTCCCCGCGCTGGGCCAGGTCCGGCGTATCACCCAACTCCGCGCTGGGGGTGGCGCGCTTGGGATCAATGGTCAGCGCCAGGCCTTCCAGATAGTCCGGCGCCAACAAACGGTCGGTGGGAATGGTAACGAAATCCGGATCCCCCAGATACACGGCGCGATCCCGGTACGCACGGCGCATGGCCTCGATAACAATGTGCATGCGCGTGATGCTGTCCACACCCATCAGGTCCTGATGCTCCAGGATCTCCAGGGCCTGGGTCATGACGATGCCGCCGGAGGACGGCGGCGGCGCGGAAACAACGCGGATACCCCGATACTCGGTGACAATGGGCGCGCGCTCCACGACGTGATAATTCTGCAAATCCTCCGGCGACCAGATCCCGCCGGCGGCGCGAACACCTTGAACCAAGCGCTGCGCAAACTCACCTTGATAGAAATACCCCGCGCCCTTGGCGCCCACCTGCTCCAATAAA
>JAYUHG010000411.1:0-6646 GCA_043767195.1 Gammaproteobacteria bacterium
CCCGCCCATCGCCGCCAATGTTGATCTCGGGCGCCATGCTGCCTGGTGGCGCCAAAAACTGTTGCCGAGCGGGATCAGCGTCAGCGCACGCACTCAGCAAAACGGTCAGGGCAATGGAAAACAGGTTTTTAATGGACATGGATTTTTTTCGCCGGCGCCTCGTGGCAGGACACACACCCAGGACGTTGCCCTACGCTTCAGGCATGCCCAGCATACATTCGTTCGATCTCGACCGCGTACCTTTCCCGGATTGCGTTGCGCCGGAGCTTCATGGTCGGGGTCAGCAGGAGATTCTCCACCGACCAGGGTTCGTCAATGCAAGTCACCCGATTTATCTTCGCGTAACCCGGAAAGGATTTTATTCTGGTGGCGATGCGTTGCAACAATAGCGCCTCGATGTCAGCGCCAGTCAGCGCCTGATTGCCGCTTGCCAGCCGCTGCCATTGCTCATCATTTAATACCACCAGCGCCGTCAAATACGGGCGTGCTTCCCCGATGATCAGGACCTGCTCAAACAGGGTGTCGGTGACGATGGCCAGTTCCATATCCGCCGGTGATACCTTCTCGCCGTTGGCCAGGACGATAATGTCCTTGAGGCGACCGATGATATGAATATGTTGTCCCTCGATGCGGACCCGGTCACCGGTGTGCAACCAGCCCTGATCGTCAATGATCGCACGGGTCGCCTGCGGATTATTCCAGTAACCGAGCATGACCTGATCACCCTTAACCAGCAGTTCACTCTCCGCGCCAATCCTCACTGCCACTCCGGGCAGGGGCGGACCGATACTCTCGGGGATATTTTCATGGCTGCGATTGACGCTGACCACCGGACTGGTCTCCGTCAATCCATAGCCCTGCAAGATGGGGACACCGAGACCGATAAAGACCCGGGCTATCTTTGGAGACAGCGCGGCCCCGCCGCTGATGGCCATATTCATCTGCCCTCCAAATCGCGCCCTGACCTGGTCCGCCATCAAGCGCTGCAATAATGGCCAGAGCATGAAGGTAGCCCGCCAGCGCCCGCGCCCTTGCCGGTATTCATAACGCCGCCAACCGGTTTCGACAGTCAGGTCAAACAGATGACGCAGCAATCCGGGCTTGCCGGCCAGCCGCTGCATAACCTGGACATGGATGCGCTCAAAGATCCGGGGCACACAGATCAATACCGTCGGTCTGATGGAAACCAGATCCTCGGCAAGTTCGGCGATGCCACGGGCATGGACCACCGTGGCCCCGGCCATCATGGGCAGGATGTAGCCGACGGTAAATTCAAACATATGCGAGAGCGGCAGAAAGGAGAGATACACGTCCCGGTCGCTCACCAGCACCGAGCGCAGGCAACTGAAGGCATTGCTCAGGATATTGGTGTGACTCAACATCACGCCCTTGGGCCGGCCGGTGGTGCCTGACGTATAGACGATGGTGGCCAGGTCACCCGGTTGGCCATCGAGCTGCCGGATTGCGCCCCCCACCTGCGGTAACCAGTCCGGCAGATTGATCAGGCGCTCATCGCCGGCGTCCCGAACCGCCTCGATGGCGACAATGCGGGTCACGCTGTCAAAATTATCCGCCCTGGATTTGATCAGCGTCCAGGCATCGGGGCCGCTGATGACCAGCAACCCTACGCCGGCGTCGCGCAGGACATATTCAACATTGTCCGCGCGATCCTCCACATACAGCGGCACCACCACCAGACCCAAGCCCAAAGCTGCCTGATGCAACAGGACCCATTCAATGGAATTGCGCAGCATGAGCGCCACACGAGCGCCCTGCGGCAGCCGTTCTTTTTCTATTGCCGCCTGCCAGCAGGCTACGGCCTGCGCCATTTCCTGCCAGCTACGGCCCTTCCAGGTGGAAGTTTCTGGATCGAAGTAGCGATAAGCTGTGGCCTGGGGTGTACGCCGAACGCGCTCCCGGAACAGTCCGGACAATGTGCCGGCAACCTCCGGCGCGATGGTGCCGGCCTCCGGTGTTACTTCCGGCACCGGGCTGTTCAATGCTGGCGGGTGAAGCGAAACTTTCTCTACTGCTTTAGCCATCCCGGCGTTCACTCAACTCCAACCGGCATCGGGCGTGAAGCGTTCGCCATACTGCTTGTTGAACTGGTCCAGTTGCTGTCTGACGTTCTCCCGACCGCGCGCTGCGACGTAGCCCATGGGCCCGCCGCGGAATGGCGCAAAACCGGTGGCGAAAATCATCCCGGCATCGAGCAGATCGGCATCCTCAACCACACCCTCGCGCAGACAGGCCACCGACTCATTCAACATGCGCAGGATCAACCGCTCCGCGATGTAGGGTTCCGGGGCGGGAGCCGGCGCCTTTTTGTTCATCACCAGTTTGCCCTGCCGGTAGGCATAGAAGCCCCGGTCACTCTTCCTGCCCAGATGTCCGGCAGCCACCATCTGGCGCAATTTATCCGGTACTGAAGTCGCCAGGGCCGCGGAGAGTATCTCCGCAACGGACAGGCAGATGTCCAATCCCACGCTGTCCGCCAGTTCCACCGGGCCGATGGGCATGCCGAAATCCCGCGCCGCCTGATCTACTACCGTTGCCGCGACACCTTCCTCCAGCAGCAGCATGGCCTCCATCAAATAGGGCATGAGGATGCGGTTGACGAGAAACCCCGGGGCGCTTTTTACCGGCAATGGCAGGCGGTCTATGGCGCGGCAGAACCGGGCGGCGTCGTCCCGCACCGCCTGCGACGTATTGTCCGCATGCACGATTTCAATCAACTGCATCCTGGCAACCGGGTTGAAAAAATGAATGCCGACCAGCCGCTCCGGGTGATCCAGGGACCGGGATAATTCTCCCAGGGTAATGCTGGAGGTGTTGGTGGCCAGCAATGCGCCGGATTTGAGTCTGGGTTCAATCTGTTTATACAGCGCTTGTTTGGCCCCGATGTTTTCGATGATCGCCTCGATCACCACGTCCGCCCGGCCCACGCCCGAGCCGCGCTCATCCGGTTGCAACCGATCCAGGGCGGCCTGCACCAGTCTTGGCTCCCGCAGAATTCGCTTGAACAACTGCCGGGCGCGCTTGAGCGCCGGCGCGACGTATTGTGGCGCTCGATCCTGCAGCGTTACCCGCAAACCGCTCAGCGCGCACCAGGCCGCAATATCGCCGCCCATGACGCCAGCGCCGATCACATGCACCTGGGTGGGATTAAAGACACTGCTGTGACCAAACGACTTCAGCCGCTCACGCAGTAAAAAAGCCCGCACCAGATTTTTTGCCGTGGAGGTAGTCACCAGATCGGCGATGGATCCGGCCTCGGCCCGCAACAGGGCCTGGGCATCGCCCCAGTGCCGCTGCCACAGATCAATCACGGCATAGGGCGCGGGATAGTGTTCTGGCTTGACGCGCCGGCTGACCGTGCGGCGCAGGTATCCCGCCAGATGGGGACGGATCAACGCATGACCTGCCAGTGATTTCAGTTTGCCAGGAGAATGCGGTTTGGGTTGCCGGCTGATGAGGCCGCGCGCGGCATTAACCAGATGCCGCTCCGGGACCATCCGATCCACCATACCCAGCTTCAACGCCGCGCGGGCATTGACCGTGCGCCCACTGAGCATCAATTCCAGCGCTGCCGGCGCACCGATCAGCCGCACCAGCCGCAGGCTGCCGCCCCAGCCCGGATGAATGCCCAACAACACCTCCGGCAGGCCCAAGCGAGTCTTCGGATCATCCACGACTACGCGGTAGCGACAGGCCAGGGCCAGTTCCAGGCCGCCGCCCAGGCAAAAACCGTTAATCAGGCTGACACTGGGGCAAGACATTGCCTCCAGCTTAGTGAATGTGGTCTGCCCCAACTCTATCAAGGCCAGCGCCTGTTCTTTCGTCTGTATGCCGGTGAACTCACTCACGTCGGCGCCGGCGATAAAGCCACTGGGCTTGCCGGAAAGGATCACCAGACCTTTGGGTTGTTGCCCGGCCAGTGCCGTCAGAATGACCTGGAATTCCGCCAGCACTTCCGTGGAGAGGACATTGGTGCTGCTCTCCGCTTTATCGAAATGACACCACACGATGCCGTCCGCATCGGTGTCCAGTTTCCAGTGCTGGTACTTCTCAGCCATCGGCTCAGCGCTCCAACAACATGGCGCCGCCCTGACCACCACCGATACAAAGCGAGGCCATACCGCGCCTCGCATTCTTCTGCTGTAATACGTGACAGAGATGCAGGACGATACGCGCCCCGCTGGTGCCCACTGGGTGACCGAGGCTGATGCCGCCGCCGTCCACATTCAGTCGCTCTTCGTCAATGGCGCCGAAGCCCGAGGACAGGCCCAACTCATCCCGGCAATAGCCGCTGTCCTGCCACGCCGCGAGACAGGCCAGGACCTGCGCGGCAAAGGCCTCGTTGATTTCCCAGTAATCAATCTCCCCGATGTTCAGATTCTGGCGCGCCAGCACGGGCGTCATGGCATGCACCGGTCCCAGGCCCATCTGTTGCGGATCCAGGCCAGCCCAGGCGCTGTCCACGATGCGGGCCAGTACCGGCAATTGATATTTCTTCACCACCGCGTCGCTGGCCAGGATCACCCAGGCGGCGCCATCGGTAACCTGCGCGCTGTTACCCGCGGTGACCAGACCAAACTCCTTGTCGAACACGGGTTTCAGTCGCGCCAGTTTTTCCACGGCACTGTCCGGTCGCAGCCCGTCATCCTGTGCATGGACGTTGCCCTGATCATCGTAGAGCACCTCGACCTCGGGCAGGCGCCCGGTCGCATAGGCGGCCGCCAGCCGCTGATGACTGCGTACGGCGTAAGCGTCCATCATCGCGCGCGTAATGCCAAAGCGCTGGGCCAGGATTTCAGCAGTCTGCCCCATGGACAGACCCACCACCGGGTCCGTCAAGCCGCGCAACAGGGCGACCACCGGCTTTAACAGGCTCGGGCGAAAGCGCGCGGCGATGTTGAGTTTGGCGCCGAGCCCGCGCGCCATGGAAAACTGCCCAAGCCAGTTCACCATCGCCGTGCTCAATAGTAATGGCGCATGGCTCATGGACTCGGTACCGCCGGCCAGTATTAGCCCGGACCGGCCCGCGGCGATGTCATGCAACGCGCTGTCAATGGCCTGCATGCCGGAACCGCAATTGCGCTGCACTGTCCACGCCGGGACGCGCTTGCCGCAGCCCAGTCGTAACGCCACCACGCGGGCGATATTGGCCTCCTCCGGCGCCGCCATGACACAGCCGAGGATCACCTGATCCAGGGCTTCCGGTTCAAAGGGTTGCCGGGCCAAGAGCGGGCGCGCGGCGTTAACCGCAAGATCGGCGGCGCTGAAGAGACCTGGGACCCCGCGCGCCTTGAGCTGCGGCGTCCGGCTGCCGTCCACGATATAGACGGCCTGGTTGCCGCGCTCTGTCATACCGGTTTCCATTATTTCATTGCGCCCCGGCTGGGTGGCGGTGCCAGTTCATCCGCGTCAAAATCGTCCACATCAATCACGATCTTGGCGGCCGCCATGGCCGTCTCCATGGTAGCGGCTTCCTGCGCGGTAATCAGGCCGCCGGCCTGGGCTGCGGCGATGGCCTGTGCCAGGGTCCGCCCCGCGATTTCCTGTTTGCGCAGGGCGCGCAGCAATTTGGTTTGTATCTCCCGGGCGGCAATGACCTTGAGCAACGCATCATCCAGGGCGGCCACCGCCTCAGCCGGCGCCACTGGCAGATAAATGCCCGCGGTCAGGCGGTCCCGGGCCGGGCCGGGGGACAACAGGAAACTTGCCACTTTGGCATCCAGCGCGTCATCGGGTTTCTTATATGCACGAGCGTAGGGAAAGATCAGGACCCTCAATAAATGCGCCACGGCGCGCAACGGGAAGTTGTCCAGAAATTCGTAAATCGCCTCCTGCATGCGGTACAGACAGTAGGCCGCGCTCCATTCCACCAGCGCCTGATCTTCTGCCGGATAACCCTGATCCCGATGATGCTTGAGCACAGCTGACAACAGATACTGAAAACTCAGCACATCACCCAATCGGGCCGATAACCGTTCGCGCCGCTTCAGCGCGCCACCCAGGATCAGCATGGCCACGTCGGCCAGCATGCTGAAGGCGGCGCTCATGCGCCCCAGTTGCCGGTAATACCCGGCGACAAGGCCGCCTTCCGGCGCGCGCGACAAACGTCCGGCGGTCAATCCCAGGATCAGGGTGCGCACCACGTTGCTGATGGCAAAACCCATATGCGCGAAGATGGCCCGATCAAATCGCCGCAGACCGGCATCGGCATCGGTGGCCGCCACGGCCTGCATCTCTTCCAGCACATAGGGGTGACAACGCACCGCGCCCTGGCCAAAGATGATCATATTGCGGGTGAGGATATTGGCGCCTTCAACGGTAATGCTGACCGGCAGGGCCTGATAGACCCGCGCCAGATAATTGCGCGGCCCGAGCATGATGCCCTTGCCGCCATGCACATCCATGGCGTCGTTCACCACCTGGCGCATGGCTTCAGTCAGGTGGTATTTGATGATGGCGGTGATGACGGAGGGCTTCTCGCCCTGATCCAGCGCGCCGAGGGTCAGCAGCCGCGCGGATTCAGCCAGATAAGTCAGACCACCGATGCGCGCCAGCGCCTCCTGCACACCCTCGAACTCACCGATGGGTACATTGAACTGTTGCCGGATACGGGCATAGGCGCCGGTGG
>JAYUHG010000412.1:0-6621 GCA_043767195.1 Gammaproteobacteria bacterium
GGAAAGAAGCAGATAAACTTTTTTTAGATTTTGGTTCTCGAAAAATAAATCCATAAACCGTTCAATTAAAACTGCAATCGAGAGTCCGTTTAAAAAAACAATGCTTAAGCATAAAAAACTTAATGCGTTTAAATTAAAAAAGTTTGAGAACTCGAAGGGAATAGTTGAATTATCAACAAGATTTTTTACGGTAATATTTAAATAAAGCGCTAAACAAATTAATATGGAAAAATAAATTACAAAGGCTACGATTTTTATAATCCCTTCTTTTATCGACCAGTTAATGGCCTTGCCCTATGCTTTCGGCGCGCTGGATCCGCGCACGGCTTATATCAACATGGGCACCGGTGCGTTCATTCAGCGTCCGTCTTCCGTGCCGGCCATGCCGCCCTTGCTGACCAGTATCCTGTACTCGGACGCTGGCGGGCACATGTATGCCATGGAGGGGACCGTCAATGGCGCCGGCGCCGCGTTGCGCTGGCTGGCGGATACACAAGAAATTGACGCCCATGCCATTGCCCGTGGACTGACCCGCGCCGAACTCAACAGCAGCGAACCGCCCCTGTTCAAGAACACCGTGAGCGGATTGGGATCGCCCTACTGGCGCCCGGCCGCGACGCCACACTTCAGCGCCGACGGCACTCCTGAATCGCTGACCGCGTCGGTGCTGGAAAGCATCGCGTTTCTGATCAACGAGAACCTGAAATTGATGCGGGCCACTGCGCCCGAGATGCAGCGTGTCCTGGTCACGGGTGGATTGGCGCGCATCCCGTACCTGGTGCAAACCCTGGCCGACGTGAGCGGATTGCCGGTGAGTTGCCCGGAACAGTCAGAAGCTACGGCGCGAGGCGCTGCGGCATTGGCATTCGGTGATGATCAGGATTTCGAGGTGGGCGAATGCATCGTGGTCCGACCCGGTGTTGCCGTCGCATTACATCGGCGCTACCAACTCTGGCGCGAACTGATGCAGCCGGTGGCTTGAAATGGGGTCGGCGTGAATTAACTTGGGGCAACGCACCAAAATAATTCACACCGACCCCATTTCTTCAGTGTGTTTTCGGCCTTCTAACTGGCGATATAAGTCTCCAGTTGCCCGATCAGGAACTCCTTCTCGGCCAGAACCGATTTGACCAGATCGCCGATCGAGACCACGCCGACGATCCGGCCTTCCTCGACGATAGGCAGATGTCGGATGCGCTTTTCCGTCATCAGCGCCATCCCTACCTCGACCGTTTGCTCCGGCCGGGCACATATCACTGGCGTCGTCATGATGTCGCGAACTTGAGTATCCTTCGATGAACGGCCTTGCAGGATGACCTTGCGCGCGTAATCCCGCTCGGAAATGATGCCGGCGAGCTTGTCGCCGTCCATCACCAGCAGCGCGCCGACACCCTTGTCGGCCATCATTTTGATCGCGTTGTATACGACATCGCCCGGCGCAATCGCCCAGACGTCATGTCCCTTGGATTTCAACAGCTCGTTTATGATAGTCACCTGCTCCCCCTCGTTCCGCGTGCCTGTTACAAACTCCCAATGCGATCAGTCTTGGCCGCCATGATGAAATCGTTCACGTGCAGTCCCTTAATCTTGTGGCTCCACCAACTCACCGTCACCCTGCCCCACTCCGTCAGAATGGCCGGATGATGACCTTCTGCTTCAGCCAGTTCACCGATTTTCATAGTGAACAAAAGCGCGTTCTTGAAACCATCAACCCGGTAGGTCCGAACCAGACGCTCGATGCCGTCCTGTTCGACTATTTCCCAGTCGCGGATCTGTGGCAGCAGTTGCCGCTTCTCCTCCGCGGTGACCCTGGGGGCGCCTGCACGGCAGGCCTCACATTTCCGTTCAACGAGCTCAGCCACACGCCTGCTCCTCGATGCTGCCATCACCTTGACTCAAGGCCGCCATGACATTCAGAAAACCGATGGAAACGGGCCCGACAAGGTGGCCTCGCCTCGCCTGGCCCTTGATTCTACTTTAGCAAACTCCTGCGCCGATCACCGGGAATTCGGATGCGATTTCACGGGGATTGAACACGGCGGGAGGAATCGGGGACATCCATCGAAATGTTTCGTGAAATCAAAGAATAAATAGTGGATGTCCCCAATGGCCACCCAATGGCCATCCTCCTTAATCTATGCAGCTTTATACTCCCGCACGTCCATCTTCACACCTTCAGAGATGGCTGTTTCGGCACGGCTCATAATTTGACGCGTCACCGATTCATCCACAAACTCCTCGCCGCAATTACCGCAGACCCGCGCCGGGACGTGCCTGAAAACCAGCATCGCATCGTCACGCTCCAGCGTGACTGTGGCATCCCCCGTCGTCAGTTCGCCGACCTTGCAGATGGCACACTTCATGGCTTCCTCCTCTCGAAACCCGGCTCCCACTGAGATGCATCGGGCTCGTACACGGTGATAATGAAAACCTCTTCGTTTCCAGGCACATCAGCACAGACAACATGCAATGCACGTTCATTGACTCTACACAGTAACAAACGGCTCGGATAGGGATCGTCATGTGGATAATCCTGAATTACCCGGCCATTATTTACAACGGTTACGACCTCGTCTACCGAGATGTCTCGCTCAAACATGCGCTGGATTGCATGTTTTCTGAACACCATGCGTCGCATGTCCGTTCTACTCATAACCGAACTTTAAGGCCTTTTTGGTTCATCAGGAAGTCGGGGGCGATTCCCGGCATTGATGACGCCACCGGCGCCCTCCACCGCACAATCTTGTATACACCCACCGTCATCAACGGGACCGCAAAGCTGAGGATAAATGCCCAGGCCATGGCGGTGAAGCCCTTGGCGATCAGTTCAATGATGCCGAATTTCTCCGCCAGCACGATGGAGGTCAGCACGTAACCCACAGCAATGCCCGCCCGGGCCATGCGGGGCAATGCACTGCCCCGCTCCCGCATCGTCCCATCCACACGCTCATTCACTGCGTGCAAGATCCCCACGCCGGTCTGGATCAATGTGAAGAACAACAGCAACTGGAACGCGATACCGAACCAACTGCTGCCCAGTTGCAGCAGGATGTAGGAGATGGGCACGGGCTCCTCGATGATGGCCGGGTAGAAAGCGCTCATGCACAACAGAAAGGCCATGGCCGGCAGTGCCACCAGCAACCCGGCAAAAACACCGGCAGTCACCGCCTCGGTGCGACTCCGGAAATGGCGCAGGCAGAACAGGATGCCCGGGATCATGGAAACGTTCATGACCACGTATTGCAGTCCTCCGGTGACGGAGCCCGGCGCCGGTTCATAGTCCGGGAATACGAACAGCCGTGTGCCGTATTGCTGCCAGCAACGCCATAGGAACATCACGTAAAACAGGTACAGCAGTGACGAGCCCCAACCAAGCACACGCTCCAGGGACTGGGTGCCGGTGACCACGAGAATACCCACCGCCACCAACAACACCGCCGTGCCGGCCAGCCGCGGCGCACCGGTCAATCCGGCGGTAATCTCCCCTGCTGCTGCCCCCATGACCGCGAGTCCGATCACGAGCATCATCAGGAATGGCACCTCGAAGAACCACCACACGGGGCCGAGCAGGTGCTTGAAGAACGTGCGGTAGTCATAGGCCTGGTGGATGCGGGCGAACTCGAAACACACGGCGAGCATTAGGCTCCAGCACACCGCGGCCACGGCGATCCCCAATGCCGCGCCGGCGGGGTTGTGCAACAGGAAGAACTGCACCAGATCGCGCCCGGTGGCGTAGCCGCCGCCGATGACGACGCCGGTGTAGACGAAGCCGGGGAGAAGATAGCGTTGAAAGAAACTATCCGTAGCCGGCGGCATCAGTAAGGTGAAACGATGGGTCATTATTTATGCTGGGCCCCGGCCTTCGCCGGGGTGACTGGCCCTGCCGGGGTGACGTAGCAGTCTCAAACGAGTTCACTACCCGACTTTCCCGCGCTGCTTCGCCGCACATTCAGTCATCGCCTGATCAAGGATGGTAACAGCCGTGTCCACTTGTGCCCGAGTCAGCGTGAATGGCGGTGCGATACGGAAGATGCTGCCCACGGCTGGCAGGCGCACGATGTTCATACTCAAATTAAGTTCATAACAGCGCTCCGAAATAGCGGTGCCCAGGGTCGGGTCCGGTGTGCGCTTCTCTCGATCAGAAACAATTTCCATCCCCAGCAGCAGACCGCGACCACGGATGTCGCCAATGCATTCGTGTCGCAGTTGTAATTCCTTCAGGCGCGTCTTCAAGTATTCGCCCATGTGTCTGACGTTCTCCACCAGTTTGTCGCGGGCGATGACCTTCAACAGCGCGACACCCACGGCAGCAGGCAGCGGGTCGGACACATGGGAGGTGGCATGGATGAATCCGCGACTGTAACAGGTCTCTTCAATCTCGGCGCTGGTGACCATGCACGACAATGGCAAACCACCGCCCAAGGACTTGGACATGGTGAGGAAATCCGGCACGAATCCAGGCTCCTGTTGATAACCGAACAGGAGTCCCATGCGCCCGAAAGCGGTCTGCGCTTCATCGGCAATGAGCAACAATCCGCGCGCATCGCACAGTTGCCGCAAGCGCGCGAGATATCCAGCCGGCAAATCAATGATGCCGCCGGCGCTGATGATGGGTTCAAAGATAAAAGCCGCTGGCGCGCCGAGGGCCTGACGGTCCGCCATCTCAAAGCCGGTCTCCAGACACGTCATGTCGCATTTGTCGCGGCAATGTTTGATGGGACAGCGATAACAATTGGGCGACGGAATGGCTTGCACACCGGGCAAGGTGGGTCCGTAGCCTTGCCGACCGAAGGCATAGGTGCTGGCACTGGCGCCGCCGGTCATGCCGTGCCAGGAACCGGAGAAGGCGTAGACCTCGAAGCCGCCGCTGTAGAGTTTTGCCATACGCAGCGCTGCTTCATTGGACTCGGAGCCGGTGCTGAGGAAGATCATTTTCTGGAGTTGCTTCGGCAGTTGCGCGGCAATCAACTGCGCCAGCTCAATCACCGGCGGCGACAACTGGCTGCAATGGAGATGGATGGCATTGCCACAGGCTTCCTCGATGGCCCTCACCACATCCGGGTGACTGTGCCCAAGAATGGCGCACATCTGGCCGGAGGTGAAATCCAGGATCTCGCGGCCTTGATCGTCGTAGATGTAGGCGCCCTGGGCGCGCACCACCAGACCCGGGATGAACGGACCGGCGTAGCGGATCAGGTGCGCGTCGGCCACCGGGCTGTGTGCAACCGGTGTCGGGCTGAAAGGTTTCGCCGGGGGAACGGTGCTGGTATGTGTCTTTGTCATCGGATTACACTCCTTCAGAATCTGATGGCCGGCTGAAGCGACCCACAGGATTTGGAAAGTGCCGCGAAAGGACAAGGTTGTCCGGAGCGACTGGCCCTACAGGCGAGTACACAATTCGATGCCGGTTATGGATGCATCATTGATGGGGATGGAAACTACGTCAAGCGCTTAACTCGATGCAAGTGATTCTGGAATCGGGGACGCCTACGAAATTAACTTTTGAAATCAACGAGAAAATCGTGGATGTCCTGGATACTCCCCTGGGTATTACCGACAGGCGATTTCCAGCCGCAAGCTCCAATATCCTTATGACTTACACTGGATTGCCCGGCGGAAAGAGGATTGATTCCAAATGGAAAATTCGTGCGCGTCTCTAAGATGGCTGTACCTGGCAAGGTGAGTCCCCCCACGGCGCCAACTCGCGCCGATGTCGTGATCATCGGCGCAAGCGCCGCTGGCATGATGTGCGCGATTGAGGCAGGCAAACGCGGGCGCAGCGTGATGCTGATTGATCACGCGCACAAGCTGGGCGAGAAAATCCGTATCTCCGGGGGTGGGCGCTGCAATTTCACCAATCTCGATGTGCGGCCGGAGCATTTTCTGTCGGCGAATCCGGATTTCTGCCGTTCGGCGCTGGCGCGATACACGCCGCGCGACTTCATCGCCTTGGTCGAACAACACGGTATCGCCTGGCAGGAGCGCAGGCACGGCCAGTTGTTCTGTGTGGATTCCGCGCAGCAGATCATTGACATGCTCAAAGCACAATGCGATGGCGCCGGCGTGCGCTGGTGTATGGCGGCGGAAGTCAGTGCCATTGAAAAGCGTGAGCGTTTCGAGATCACCACCAGCCAGGGCGCGTTTGACAGCGAATCCCTGGTCATCGCCAGCGGTGGTTTGTCTATTCCGCAGATCGGGGCCAGCGCGTTCGGTTATCGCATCGCAGAGCAATTTGGTATCGCGGTCACGCCACTGCGGGCGGGACTGGTGGGACTGACTTTCGCGCCGGAAACACTGGCCCAGTTTGCCGACCTGTCCGGCATTTCCATTGACGCGCAAGTCAGTTGCAACGGCGCGCACTTTCGCGAGCAAATGCTCATCACCCATCGCGGCTTGTCCGGTCCGGCCATTCTACAAATCTCTTCGTACTGGAAACCGGGAGAGGATATATCGGTGAACCTGCTGCCGGATCGGGACTTTCTCGACATTCTCGATAACATGCAGACTTCGGAAAAACTACTCGCCAATGTACTCGGCCAATTCTTGCCGCAGCGTCTCGCCGAGCGCTGGGTTGGAGTGAATTTCGAGAATCAGCCCATGAAACGCCTGGGTGCGGCAAAG
>JAYUHG010000413.1:0-6611 GCA_043767195.1 Gammaproteobacteria bacterium
GACGTACGCACAGAAAATTGCTCCTGCATTTTCTGTGTACCCGCCGTCCCTGGCGGTAGTACGCCGCGAGCGCAGGATGCGCAGGAGCGGCGTTGCCAAGGCCATGTAAGCCGCTAATTCAGGAGCGGCAATGTACACGGACGTACGCACAGAAAATTGCTCCTGCATTTTCTGTGTACCCGCCGTCCCTGGCGGTAGTACGCCGCTTGTGTCGGGAACCTACAAGCGGCGATTACCCAATGCGTGTAATCTGCGCGGTTTCCCGAGACTCCATGTCTCCGCGTGAAAGATAAACCTGGCGCGCGGAACGCAAATGCGACTCCATGACACTGCGCGCCCAGCCGCCATCATGGGCACGAAATGCCTGAATGAGTTCGCGGTGGTGATGGTTGCTGCGCTCAACGTCTTCGTCTGAATAGCGATCCATGGTGCGCAGGATCAGCGGGATTTCAATCAGCCAGGACAACATGCGCCGCATGCGTTCGCTGCCGGCGGCCTCGGAAATGATGGCATGAAAGCGCTGGTTAAATTCCAGACTGCTGCGGTGATTCTCGGTACTATGTTGCTGGCACAAGCGCTCGATCTCGTTGGCGCAGTGTTCCAATTCCTCGAATTGCGCGGGTGAAACCCTAGTCGCGGCGCGCTGGGCGGAGTAACCTTCCAGCATGGCGCGCAGTTCAAAGATCACTTCCACATCGTCGGTTTGCCAACTGGCCACGAAGGCGCCCTGGTTGGGCACGAATTTGACGAAATGCTCATTACTCAGGCGGCGCAAGGCCTCCCGTACCGGTGTCCGGCTGACATTAGCCTCCTCGGCAATGCGTTCCTCCTTCAGGTGTGAGCCTGCGGCATAGGCCCCGGACAGGATGCGTTCCCGCACCCACTCATAAGCCCTCTCAGTTGCCCGCGCCATGCATTGCCTCTTTGTGCGAATTTCCGTTTATGACTATAGGTGTGCTTCACGGGCGGGTACAAGACCAACCGGCCCGTGTGCGGCGCATATGCAACAAGACGCCGGATTATCTCGTAGCCTATATTCCATAAGGAATTGTATACATCGAGCCACAAAACCAGGGGGATTGGTAGACATCGGCGATGCTGAACAAGCGGGCCTATTCTGGTCTATCCCGTTGCGGCGCCGCAACGCTGGGTAATCTGGCTGGGCAAACATCAATAGAATTTATTGTATACAAGGCGCAGGCATTATAACATCGGTGGAAGGTCGTCGTAGTGGATTTGTTGTGATTTAGCAACAAGCCGCTGCCTGTATCAGGTAATTCAACTTTTTTCATTCATTTCAGGGGAGTTCGAGATTATGGATCGTTTCACGCATCGTTTGCTTGCCCCGTTTAGCGCGGTACTGGTCTTGGCGGCTGCTCTGCCAGTCAATGTGGCGGCCGAGGAACTGGAAGAAGTCATCGTGACCGCTCGTCAGCGCGAGGAAAAACTCAGTGACGTGCCGGCATCCATTACCGCCTTTACTGAAGGCGTCATTGAGCGCGCCAATATTGAGCGCGCCGCGGATTTCATTTCCATGACCCCGGGCGTGTCCATGGTGCAGTCCGCGGAAGTGGGTGACTCCCAGGTCAGCATTCGCGGCATCAACGGTTCCCGCGACGCGGAACAGAATTTCGCCTTTATCGTGGACGGCATCCTGCATACCAATCCCAGTGCCTTCAACCGCGAATACGCGGATCTGCAACAGATCGAAGTGCTGAAGGGACCCCAGGGCGCCATCTACGGTCGCAGCGCTTCTTCCGGCGCCATCATCGTCACCACCAAGAAACCGACCCAGGAACTGGAAGGCAAGGTCAAGGGCAGCGTCGGTAATAACAGCACCTACACCGGCTCCGGCGTGGTGAGCGGCGGTTTGACCGATGATTTATCGGGTCGCCTGCATGTGGACTACCGCGATACGGATGGTTTTTACGAAAATTCCTATTACGCGGACTTCCTCAACAAGGATCCGGACATCGTTGACGACTTCGAGAACTACAACATTAACGGTCGCCTGCTATGGGAGCCCATGGATAATCTGAGCGTGGACTTCCGCGCCCATTACGGCGAAGTGGATGCGGCGTCCATCTCTTTTAATGCGGCGTTTGCGTTACCCGTATTCGGTTTTGTGCCGCGTGGAGCGCCCTTGTTTGAAGACGTAAACGAACACAAGTTTGAATTTCAGCCCAACATCAATCCGTCCAACGAGCAGGAGTCCATGGATTTCTCGCTCAAGGTGGATTACGACATGGACTGGGCCACAGTGACGGCGTGGTCGCTGTATTCGGATGTGGATCAGAGTTTTCTTGCGGACGGCACCAGCGGAGCGTTTTCTTTCTTTGCCGGTGAAGCGAACTGCATAGCGACCACGACCGCATTGTTCAATGGCGGTGTAACGCTGCCCCCGCCGCAGGTTCTCGGTTCCAATACTGGACCTTTGGGCGCTGCGAACCCCGGTGGATCGTTCCTGGGGCCCTACACACCAACCACCTGCGACGGCTATCAGTATCAGGAGCGTAACCAGGATGACATCAGCTTCGAAATTCGACTGACGTCGCCCGATGACCAGCCGCTGCGCTGGCAGGGCGGTTTTTACTTCCTGAGTCTGGATCGTGAAGTGGGTGTCGCCACGCTGCGCGATCCGTCCACGGCAGCGGACGTGACCTCATCCGGCTCCGCGGGCCTGTTGACGTCCTTTGTCAATCCACTGACCGAGGCCCTGGTCCACGACAAATTCGATACCGAGGTCTGGGCAGTATTCGGGCAGTTGGCCTACGACATCATGGACAACCTGGAAGGCTCAGTTGCATTGCGCTATGACCATGAGGCGCGCAAGGTGCGTTCGCTGGTGCCGCCGCCGAATGTGCAGCGCTCCAACTTCATTGATTACACCACGGGCTTCCTGATCTTCCCGCTCGGTGGCGCGGGTTGCGAGGACGGCATCGTCGGCTCACCCTTGAATCCCGCCTACGTGGACTTCGCCACTTGCACGACGCTGAATGACATTCCGGATCGCAAGAAGAGCTTTGAAGAATTACAACCCAAGATCAGCCTGCGCTGGAACGCCAATGACGTGTGGACGTTCTTCGGCAGTTGGGGCGTGGGCTTCAAGAGCGGTGGCTTCAACAACCAGGGCAGCAAGGCCACCATTGACCTGTTCTTCAACAATCCGGCTTTGGGCGCCGCGGTGGGCTTGGGTGGCGCAGGTCTGGCGATAGAGGACCAGTTCCAGAAAGAGACCTCCAGTGCCTTTGAGGTGGGTTTCAAGTCCACCTATCTGGATGGCCGTATAAATATGGAAGGCGCCTTGTATTACACGGAAGTGGATGACATGCAGATCTTCAACTTCTTCGTGGGTCCATTCGGCCTGTTGCGCGTGGTGTCCAATATTGATGAAGTGAAGATCGCCGGCGGCGAATTTGCCATGGATGTACAGATGACCGACGCCTGGAAGGTGTACGGCGGTATCGCCATCACCAATGCGCGCATTGACAAGAACAGCATCCGCCCGCAGACCGAAGGCAACCGTGTGCCCTACGCGCCGGAATTCACCGCCAACTTCGGCACTGAGTTCATCAAGCCCACCATGTGGGAAGGCGTTGATTTTATCGGACGTGTGGATTACTCGGTTGTGGGTCCGACTTGGTTCGCGGAACCACAGCGTGATGATCAGACACCAACACTGTTCACGCCGTTCGGCTTTGGTCTGGCGGACTGGTCGCTGACCCAGCGCGATACCTACGGCTTGATGGACGTGCGCGTCGGTTTCCAGAACGATACCTGGGGCGCGTTCATGACCGTGAAGAATCTGCTGGATGAGAACTATCTGCAGGAAGTCATTCCGGCGCCGGAGTTTGGTGGCAGCTTCATTCACCCGGGTTCCCAGCGAGCCTGGGCGGTGGAGGTGTCGTACTCGTACTAAGCAGCGAATGGCGTCGGACGTTACACCTCTGACTCCAATCCATAACAAAGGGGGCTTCGGCCCCCTTTATTATTTCGGACAAATCAAAGACCTGACCCCAATCACCGCTTTTGATACTGCCGCGACCCAAACAGGTTCTCGAATGCCTCAGCGGTGGGGTTGCCCACCTGCTGACTTTCCGCCAGCACCGCCACACCCCGTTGCACGGCTGGACGCTGGGCCACCTGGCTATTCCAGCGTTTCACATTGGGGAACTCATCAATGTTAATGCGATGCAATTCCCACTGCTTGGGCATGGTCCAGGGGTAGGTAGCCACATCCGCCAGGGAATAATGCGCCCCGGCCAGATATTCATGCTGCGCCAGACGTTTGTCCATGACGCCATACAAACGCTTGGCTTCATTGTGATAGCGCTCCTTGGCGTAGGGCACATCCACTTTTGCGTAACCCTGAAAGTGGCCATTCTGGCCGAACATGGGACCGATGTTGCCCATTTGGAAAAATAACCACTGCACCATGTCGTAATGTTGGCGCGAATCCTTTGGCCACAGCACTCCGGTTTTCTCCGCCAGATACATGAGGATGGCGCCGGACTCAAATACGGAATACGGGCCGCCGCCTGGACCCTCGCTGTCCACAATGGCGGGGATGCGATTGTTCGGAGAAATTTTCAGGAACTCCGGTTCGAACTGCTCACCCTTGAGAATATTGATCGGATGTACTTCATAGGGCAGGCCCACTTCCTCCAGCATGATCGAGGCTTTGTGCCCGTTGGGCGTTGGCCAATAATAAAGATGGATCACAGGGTGCCGTGCTCCTTCTGTAGCTGAAGCACCTCCTGCACGTTTTTCTGACAGAACGCCGCGCTATCGTCGCCGGCAAAATCCTTGTTGTGATGACTCAACACCGAGGGTCGCTGCAGGGCCTTTTCAAACCACGCCTGCAAGTGTGGCCGACCGGCGAAACAATCAAACTCCGGATGCACCGGGTCCTTGGCGCTGTAGAACTTGATGCGGAAGTCCATGTAGCTGATGGCGTGCAGCATGGCGGCCTGGCCAATGTCGAAGGAATCAAAGCCTTTCTTGCAGGACAGTTCCAGCCGATCCAGACCGCGGATAATCTTGGGCCAGATCCACTGGAACAGGGCGATGCGTTGTTTATCCTGGGGCTGCCAGCCTTCCATGACCATCTGCACCGTGGTCTCAAACATGGTGTCCGCCAATGCCAGCCGCGTCAGCGCATCCCAGCGTTTTTCTCCCGCCGCGGGATACAGGTGATGTCCACTGATTGATCGGTTATCCAGATATTCCACAATGGTCTGGCTGCCAAAGATCACCTGGCCGGTTTCCGTGGCCAAGGTCGGTACTTTGTTCAACGGGTTGATGGCGGAAATATTATATTTGTCGCCCTGGTCCTCGCCGTTGCGGTTTTTGAACGGGTAGGTCGGCACAAAAGTAATCTTGTCCCATAACCCGGCTTCATGGGTCGTGACCAGAACCTTGTGTACAAATGAGTGAAACGGTGAATAGAAAAGACGCATGACGCTCCTTAGGCCGATGGCAGTTGGGTTCCTTGTATACAATATCATGCCATGACCCACTCTCCACGTAGCCCGAGCCCGCAGGATTGGTCGGGGGTCATCTTCGTCTTGCTCGGCTCAGTCATGCTGTCCGCGAAAGGGGTGTACGCCAAACTGCTGTATCAGGAAGGCCTGGATTTCATCACGGTGATGGCCGTGCGCGGCGTCCTGGCCTTGCCATTCTTTTTGTTCTGGGCCTGGTTCAACTCCGGTCTGGCTCCCCTCTTCAAGGCGGACTGGAAGACTCTCTATGTCACTGTGCTGGTCGGGTTGCTGTGTTTCTATGCCGGTGGCGCCATGGATTTCTATGCGCTGACCCTGATTGACGCCAATCTGGAGCGGGTCATTCTGTATACCTATCCGGCCATGATCGTCATTGCCCTGGCGGTCCGTCGCGGCCAGTGGCCGGGCGTCAATGTTGTGCTCGGCCTTGTCCTTACATCCGTCGGTATTATGCTTGCCATCGGCGGTTTGGACGCGGATCTGTGGCGCGCAAACAAGGTCGGGGCGTTATTGGTGCTGGCCTGTGCTGTGACCTATGCCTGTTACTTCTTTGCCAATGAATACGCCGGGAGTCGCCTCGGCAGCCGGGCGTTTGTATTTCTGGTGACCACCACGGCCACCTTGGCCATCGGCATACACTTTCTGGCGGTCCATGATCTGGCTGACATTCACATCAGCGCCCGCGCCTGGAATTTATTCGGCATGTTCACCGTCACATCAACCGTCGCGCCGGTGTTATTGCTGGCGGAAGGCGTCAAGCGCATTGGCGCCCAGCGCGGTGGCCTGCTCAGCACCGTGGGGCCGCCCTCCACCGTTGCCTTCTCGGCTGTGTTTTTGGGTGAATCGTTGCTGTGGTTTCAGTTTCTCGGGATTGTCGCTGTGCTGGCGGGTATTCTGGTATTGGAACGGCGCACGGTGGCGCCGCCCCCGGTCAGCGATTAAGAAATTCTGTTTTTGTGGGACCGTTGCCGGTTTCCTGATAGGTCACCTCAGTTTCATCCGCCCACACCGTGTGCGTCTGATGGGCGGGGGCCAAGTAGACCGAACCTGCCGGTAACACCAGGGCTTTGGCGGGATCGGCATCGGCTCCGAATGACACCCGCAAGCTTC
>JAYUHG010000414.1:0-6601 GCA_043767195.1 Gammaproteobacteria bacterium
GCCAATGGCTTTGTCATCACCATTGATCTGCCCACGTCTTACGGATTCGACTCCGACGACCCCATTGCCGATGGCGAAGTGGGTGTCACCGGCGTGGCCATCAGCACCCTGGAAGACATGGCAGCGCTGTATGAGGGATTCGGGCCGGACAAAGTTTCCTACGCGCTCTCTATTCGTCCGCCGGTATCCAGCGTCACCCTGGCCATGCTGGCCTGCGTGGCGGAAGACAAAGGTGTGCCGTTCAAGGATGTCATCGGCACCCAGCAGAATGATCCGTTTTATCAGATGAGCGGCGGTCCCTTGCAAACCATTACTCAGTTTTTCCCGCTGGATGGCACCTTGCGCCTGTGCATTGACAACATCGAGTTCATCTCCAAGCACATGCCGCGCCTGAACTGGATGGTGACCAATGGCTACAACCTGCGCGAGACCGGCGTCAACGCCGTGGAAGATGGCGCATTTACATTGGGCCATGCCTTCGACATCTTCCGCATGGCCAAGGCCCGCGGACTGGACGTGAACGACTTCCCAAAACGCGCCTCATTTTTCCTGTCCGCCTCCATAGATTTCTTCGAGGAGATCGCCAAGTTCCGCGCCATGCGCCGTCTCTATGCCCGTACCATGCGCGACGAGCTGGGCGCCACGGATCCGGCCTGCTGGCGCATGCGTTTCTCCGTGCAAACCGCTGGCAATACCCTGACCACCCAACAGCCGGAAGTAAATATCGTCCGCGCCGGCATCGAAGCCATGGCCGGCGTCTTCGGTGGCGCACAGTCCATTCATCTGTGTTCATATGATGAAGGCCACGGACTGCCCACGGAGGATTCCTCCCGCATCGCCCTGCGTACCCAACAAGTGGTCGCCTATGAAACCGGCGTCACCAAAACCATTGATCCCCTGGCCGGTTCCTACTATGTGGAACACCTGACCAACCAGTTGGAGCAGGCAATCCAAACCAAGATAAAAGAGATAGACGCCATGGGCGGCATGGCCCGCGCCATCAGAGACGGCTGGCTGGAGACACAAATCAATGCCGCCCGCTATCGCAATCAACGGGAACTGGACAGCGGACGGAGAACCCAGGTGGGCGTGAATCGCTTCACCATTCCGGCCAGCGAAGAAAAGCCCGTGCCTGTTCATAAGATCCGCGCCGACGAATGGGGCGCCAGACGCACTGAATATCTGACCAAGTTCCGCGCAACCCGCGATAAGGACAAATGGAACGCCGGCCTGGCCAGGGTAGAAGATGGCTGGAAATCCGGCACGAATATGGTGCCGGTGATTATGAATGCGCTCAGGTGTCAGGCCACCATGGGGGAAGTTCACGAGGCGATGAGAAACGCTCAGGGGTGGAGATTTAGGTGAATCAGCAACAAGCCACAAGGGAAAAGCAGCAACAAGCTACAAGCCACAAGAGGGAACGCTCTTGGTTTTCTTGTAGCTTGTTGCTTATAGCTTGTGGCTCAACCACATCCAAAGGATGAAGCGTGCATAAGAACAAACGCATCTTACTAGCCAAAATGGGCCTGGACTGCCACGACACCGGCATCATCACCGTGGCGCAGCAACTGCGCGAGAGCGGTTTCGAGGTGATTTATCTCGGCCTGCACAATGCCGCGCCCCAGGTGATCAAGGCGGCGGAGGAAGAAGATGTGGACCTGATTGGCGTCAGTTTTCTCTCCGGCCAGCATATGGCGCAAATGCGCAATCTGTTAAAGGCCATGCAGGCAGCCAAGCTGAGTACGCCCGTGGTGTGCGGCGGAGTCATCCCGGAGGATGATGCAGCAGAGTTGAAAAAGATGGGAGTGGCGGAGGTGATCCGGCCAGGGACTTTGACCAAGGATATATTGGTGCAAGTTAATAGGATTCTTGGCGTTGGCGAGAAATAGTAATTTGTATGGGAATGCAAGCAACAAGCCACAAGCTACAAGAAACAAATGAGCGTTTTTCTTGTTGCTTGTAGCTTATAGCTGCCTTTCCATGACCCTCGACGAAATCCCCCATCGCAACGCCCTTCGGTTCCCCTCGAAGGCAGCATTCGTCATGGGTGCGATCCGCCGCACCTGGCTTGAAACCGACCAGCGCGTTTCCCGTCTGGCGAATGCGATGGTCCAGCAGGGGGTGCAGTCGGGGGACCGAGTCGCGGTGCTGTTGCCCAACTGCCCGGAGTATTTTGAAGTCTATTTTGCCTGTGCCCGAGCTGGGGTGATTGCAGTGCCGTTGAATTACCGACTTACCGGCAAGGAGTTGGCGCAAATTGTTTCCCATGCAGAGCCGGCGTTGTTTCTGGTGGACGCGGAATATCTGTCCCAGGTAAAGGTACTGCAGGTGTTGATCCCGGCGTTATGCCCGGTGTGGGTGCTGGGGGAAAATGCGCCGGAGGGCATGGGGTCACTGGAAGCCAAAATTCAGTCAGCTCCGGACATATATAAAGGAGTCGCCGCCCGGGATACGGATCCTTGCGCCATCTTTTATACCAGCGGCACCACCGGGCTGCCCAAGGGCGCCATGGTGTCCCATGTGAATCTGGAGCAGAACGGCTATAACCAGATGCTTGCCGATGCCAGTCGCCGGGATGACATCAATCTGGTATCCACGCCCATCTACCATGTGGGCGCGGTGTTCATGGCGGTGACCTACATGATGCTTGGCTGTACCCAGGTCATATTGCCGCGCTTTGAGCCGGGGTTGTGGTTGCAGATTTTGACCCAGAGCCGGGCTACGGTGGCATTACTCATCCCGACCATGATCAATTCCGTGTTGCATCATCCGGATTGCGACAGCGCCGATCTGTCCATGCTGCGCCTGATTTTCTATGGCGGCGGGCCCATGCCTCCCGCAGTGTTGGAGCGGGCCATGGGGCGTCTGCAATGTGCCTTCACTCAGGGGTATGGATTGACGGAGACGTTGGAAGCTACGTTTCTCACTGCGGACGACCATATCCTGGGTGGTTCGCCGCAACAACAAAAGCGTCTGGCCTCCGCCGGACGGGAAGCGGTAGGAGCGGAAGTGCGGATCGTGAATGACGCAGGCATGGATCTGCCTGTGAACGAAGTGGGCGAGATTCTGGTGCGTAGTCGCAGCGTCATCGCCGGTTACTGGAAGATGCCGGAGGAAACCGTGCGCACTATTCGTGACGCTTGGTTCCACACCGGTGATCTGGGTTATCTGGATGAGGCTCGCTATCTGTTTCTGGTGGATCGAAAAAAAGACATGGTGGTCAGTGGCGGCGTGAACATCTATACCAAGGAGATTGAAGCTGTCCTGTACGAACATCCCGCCGTAATGGAAGCCGCCATCATCGGCTTGCCGGATGATGAGTGGGGAGAAGCGGTCACCGCGGTAATCGCGAAGAAGCCCGGACAGGATGTGAGCAGCGAACAGATTATTGATCACTGCCGAGCGTCCCTGGCCAGCTACAAGAAACCCCGGCGCGTGTTCTTTCTGCCGGAGCTGCCCAAGAATCCTAGCGGCAAGATTCTGAAACGCGATCTGCGCACACAACTGGCCCAGAGCGGTAAATCCCCATGAATGCCATTCGCGTTCCCCAGGATGCGATCCCTGACCAATTGCTGGATCAAGTGCTGCAGGGTCAACGCCCGGCCGTGGCCCGAGCCATCAGTTTGGTGGAACGCAATGATCCTGCCGCCAGGTCGTTGTTGCGCGGGTTGCGCAAACATGTGGGTCGCGCCCACAGGGTGGGGATCACCGGTCCGCCCGGCGCCGGTAAGTCCACCTTGTTAAACAAACTGGCGGGCTTGTTGTCCCGGCAGGGCCTGAAAGTGGGTGTGTTGGCGGTGGACCCCACCAGCCCATTTACCCAGGGCGCGGTGCTGGGGGATCGGGTGCGCATGGCGGAGTTGGATCAGTCCGATGGGATCTTCATCCGCAGCATGGCCAGTCGCGGGCAGGGCGGAGGATTGAGTCCGCGGGCGGCGGATGCGGTGGAGGTGCTGGATGCAGCGGGATTTGAATGGTTGTTTGTGGAAAGTGTCGGCGTAGGACAAGTGGAATTGGATATTCGTCATGTAGTGGATACGACGCTGGTGACGCTGGTGCCGGAGTCCGGAGATCAGGTTCAGGCCATCAAGGCCGGGCTGATGGAGATCGCGGATCTCTATGTGGTGAATAAATGTGACCGGGATGGCGCCAACGCCATGCTGGCAGCGGTGCAATCCTGTGTGTCGTTGCAGCATCATCCGGATCCGGACTGGATGCCAACCGTGTTTGGTGCCGCGGCAAGCACCGGGCAGGGGATTGAGGAGGTGTTGGCGGAATTGCAACGGCACCGAATTCATCTCGGGCAAAACAACCGTCTGCAACTGCGACGCCGGGCCGGAATGACCGCGCGCTTGAGTGGCATGTTGGAAGATCAGCTTGCGGCACGGCTCAATGCTTCGGTGCAGGATGGGCAGTTACAAGCGGCCGTGGATCGGGCGTTGTCCGGTACCGAGTCCCTGGAAGAGATCGTGCAGACCTGGTTATCCCGTTGGCTGAATCAATATGGGACCAGGCAATGAAACACCGCTACTCGCCACCATTAGCCGAGCAATTATTCGTGCTGGAGAAAGTCAATCACTGGGAGGCGCTGTTCGCGCTTCCTGCATTTGCACACGCCGATGGGGATGTAGCCCAGGCCGTATTGTCCGCAGGTGCCGAATTTACCCGCGGCGTGTTGGGGCCATTGAATAGTGTCGGCGATGAACACGGTTGCCGTCTGGAAAATGGGCGCGTGATCACGGCGCCGGGATTCCCCCAGGCCTATCAGGAATTCACGGCTGGGGGCTGGCCGGGCCTGGACATGCCGGAGAAATACGGCGGTCAGGATTTGCCCCTGTCCGTGCAAGTGGCATTCGCGGAAATGGTCAACGGTGCCTGTGTGTCCTTCGGCATGTTGCCCATTATGTTGCGGGCCGGCAGCCGGCTGTTGCTGGACCACGCTGAACCGGCCCTGGCGGAAAAGATTGTGCCCAAGCTCGTGTCCGGTGAGTGGGCCGCGACCATTTGTATTACCGAGCCTCACGCGGGTTCCGATGTGGGCCGGCTGCGCACTCAGGCGGTGCCGAGATCTGACGGAACCTATGCGCTCACCGGCACCAAGATATTTATCAGCTTCGCGGATCAGGACATTACCGATCAAATTATTCATTTTGTCTTGGCTCGCACACCCAATGGACCCGCCGGCACCCAGGGCATCAGCCTGTTCGTGGTGCCCGCGCGCCGGTTTGAGGATGGCGTCATTAACGGCGTCTCTGTCAGCCGGCTGGAAAAGAAAATGGGATTGAAGGCTTCTCCCACTTGTGTGTTCAATCTGGAAGGAGCCGTGGGTTGGCGCATCGGGCCGGAGTGTCAGGGACTCAAGTGCATGTTCACCATGGTCAATCTGATGCGGCTGGAAGTATCCATTCAGGGCGTCGCGTTGGCCCAGGCGGCCACGGATCGGGCGCTGACCTATGCCGGCGAACGCTTGCAGGGCGGGCGGGCGGATCAGCCACCGGTACCCATTAACACTCACGCGGACGTGCAACGCATCCTTATGATCATGCAGGCCCGCACCCGGGCCATGCGCGCCCTGGTATTTCAAACCGCCCATTGGCTGGACTTGGCCCGGGCCGCGAAAGACGAGAAGCAACGTAATGAAGCAAAGCAACTAGCGGAGACTCTGTTGCCGGTGTGCAAGACCTGTGGCGCTGAGGCAGCATTTGAGGTGTCCAGCATGGCGGTGCAGGTATTCGGTGGCCATGGCTATGTCCACGATGGCGGCGTGGAACAATATGTGCGGGACAGCCGGGTGTTCGGCATTTATGAGGGGACGAGCGGCATCCAGTCCCTTGATCTGCTGACGCGAAAAGTCTTGCGTGACGGTGGCGCCCGTTACCGGTTACTCACCGATACCATGCGTACTGACGTGGAACGACACAGTTCCAATCCGAAATTGTCGGTACTGGCCGCGGCGTTGGAAGATGGCATCGGGTGTCTGGACGAATGCACCCAGTGGCTGCAAAAAAGAGTTGCGGCCCACTCCCGCGACGCCGAATGGGCCGCCACCGATTACCTGCAACTCATAGGTCTCGTTGCCGGGGCCTGGATGTGGCTGCGCATGGCCGCAGCGGCGGATACCGGCGAGGAGGAAGACGCGCAACGGCACATGCTCGCGCATTTTTATTTCAACTGGTTGCTGCCGCAGAGTTTTGTGTATGAAGCCCGGATTCGGCAGGGTGAACCGAAGGCCGTCGGGTAGAAAAGTAACCCGTCATTTATTAAGATTTCTGAATTGCATTTAATCAGGAGAACTGAATGAGCGCGCATTTTCCAAAATTGTTCACGCCCGGTCGTATCGGCAGGCTGGAGATCCTCAATCGCGTCGTCAAAGCACCCACATCCAGTGGCCTGAGCAACAAGGACGGCACCGTTTCCGAGCGACTTATCCGTCACTACAAGGAGCAAGCCGCGGGCGGGGTGGGGCTGCTGATCGTGGAATATGCGTTTATTGACGAAGACGCCAGCAAGTCCGCCCACTGTCAGGTTGGGATCAGCACTGATGATCACATTTCCGGGTTGGCCTGGCTGGCGGAGGTGATCAAGGAGGAAGGCGCTCGCG
>JAYUHG010000415.1:0-15724 GCA_043767195.1 Gammaproteobacteria bacterium
AGAGGTTCCGCGGTGCAGGGATGCACCGCCATTTTCAATGACGATCAAGTCATTGAAAATGTGAGGAATGCGAAAACCACGCTTTTCGCATTCCGTGCTCTGAAAAGTCCAGGATGGACTTATTCAGAGCTTCACTAGCAGGCTGCTGCGTCCCGGGCGCATCGCATCATGTCGCCAAAGCTCGAAACCGACCGGCTTCAGATCGCTGTGGGCGTCATTCTGGATCAACATCGTCAACAGGTACTGATCGCCCGGCGTCCGGATCAGACGCGCCACGGGGGGTTGTGGGAGTTTCCCGGCGGCAAACAGGAACCCGGAGAATCCGTGCTCGATGCCCTCCGGCGTGAACTGTTGGAAGAGTTGAGCCTGCATGTGCTGGCGGCGCATCCTTTGTTGCATGTGTCACACGATTACGCTGACCTGCGCGTTCAGTTGCATGTCTGGGTCGTGGACATGTGGTCAGGGGATCCTGAGGGCATGCAGGGGCAGGAATTTGAATGGGTGCCGGTGTCCCGCCTGCATGAAAGAAAATTCCCCGAGGCGAACCTGCGCATCATCACGGCGCTGCGGTTGCCGGAGTTATATTTGATTACGCCTGACTTGAGCCAATACGGGGACGAGTTTTTCTCAACCACAAGAGCACTGATTGCCGCCGGTGTCCGTCTACTGCAGTTTCGCAGTCATAAACTTGCGCTGGCTGAACGCAAGCAGGTCTTGCACAGGCTCTCTAATTTATGCCGGGATACCGGCGCCAGTTTGTTGATCAATGGAGAACCCGCGGAAGTCCTGGAGTCTGGAGCCCAGGGCGTGCACTTGAGCGCGGCCAACATGATGGCACTGGATGCCAGGCCCTTACCCCGTGCATTGTTGGTGGGAACCTCCTGCCACAGTGCTGAGGAATTGCGGCACGCGGAGCGGATTGGGGCGGATTTTGCCGTGCTTGGCCCTGTTGCCCGTACGCCCACCCATGCCGATATTACGCCGCTGGGATGGTCGGGTTTCCAGGAATTGGCCGGTAGCGCGTGGCAAATTCCTGTCTATGCCCTGGGTGGACTCGGGCCGCGGGATATTCCAGCGGCGCGCCAGGCGGGAGCCTGGGGAGTGGCCATGATTTCAGCGATCTGGTCGGCGCGGGATCCGGTGGCCGCCGTTCGGGATCGGATCAAGATTGAATCAGGCTAACCTGAACAGCACTTCCCGCAATCATCAGCGCACCACATCTGCGCCGTCAGTGGCGAGTTTCCCCGTCCGGGGCCGGCGTCTCCGGCATTTTCTCCTGTGTCGGTATGCTGCGCGCCCCGCGCAGCCATTCGCCCAGGTCCAGCAGACGACAACGCTGGCTGCAAAAGGGCCGCCACGAATTTGTCGGACCCATTTCCACCGGCGCTTCGCAAGTGGGACATTTGTGTTTGCCGTTCACAGGATGCAGCAGCGTAATTCGAATTCAACGTCATCCTCGGTTTGCACCGGGCGTTCCCGTGAGTCTGATTGCAGCATAAAGCGAACCGTGAAACGGTGCCGGCCGCCGCTGATCTCCGGGAAATAACTTGAATCCGCCGACAATACCACGCGCACGATCTGGCATGCCACATTGGGTTCGATGGGTTTCTGGAAGAAGCCGCGCTGGGCACACTCGGCGGTGGGCATGGTGCTGTTTCTGACCATATGCAACGCCAATTTCATGCCACGGCGTACCACCATGAGATCGCGGTGCCACTCATCCAGCGCGGCGTGGCGCTCGGTGACGGATTTGTGCAGCCAGTAATGATACGCAGGCAGGTCAAAATTGCAGGTGCCACCGGGGATGGAGCTGCGCTGGCGAATGGAGCCCACCAACTCATCGCGACGCAGCGCCTGCCCAGGTTGGCAGGCGGGGTCGCGCAATTCAGTCAGATAGCCATTAATCTCGCCGCGTACCGCGCTGAGTCGTCCCGGGTCCACGCCTGGTTTGTTCTGCAAAGCCGATAGGCTGTTCGCGTGCCGTTCAAGCTCCTTGATCAGTTCGGTTTTTACATCCGACCGGCCCAGCAAATCAATGATTCCCAGCAACGCTTCCAGGCACAGCCTGCTGTCCCACTGGCTGTTGCCGCCAAGCAGGTGCTGGGCGATGTCAAACAGGTGTTCCAGGCGCAAAAATGTACGCATGCGCTCATTCAGCGGCTGCTCGTAGCAAATTACGCCATCGGTAAGATTCACGCCCTGTTACCCTCAATCCCGCTCGCTGGGTCCGGCATTGTCCGCCAATTGCCGTGCCAGGTGCAGATATTTCCCATGTAGTTGCTGAACCTGGGCGCGCAAAGCGACGGGTTCACCAGTGTTATCAATAATATCGTCGGCTGCCTGTCCGCGGGTCGCGCGATCCATCTGGCGCAACATAATGCTTTTGACGTCTGCGGCACCAACACCATCGCGTCGCGTGGTTCTGGCTACTTGTTCAGCCACCGGTACATCCACTACCAGGACCCGGTCATAGTCGCCCGCAGCGCCTGTTTCCAGTAACAATGGAATACTAACGATGCAATAGGGGCCGGCATTATCACCTATGGCCCGGGCTATCTCTCCACGCACGATGGGATGAATGATTTGCTCAAGCTGTCGCCGCAGGCCATCGTTATCAAATACCAGTTTGCGCGCATAATCACGTTTGATGTGGCCGTCCGCGCCGACCACACCCGCGCCCAGCAACGCCACCATGGCAGGATATGCGGCTCCGCCGGGTTCAGAAATACGCCGTGAGATTTCATCCGCGTCTATGACCGGCACACCCAATTCGGCAAACAACGCGGATACAGTGGACTTGCCGCTGCCGATGCCCCCGGTCAAGGCCACGGTCAGGGACCGGTGTGTCACCGGGCCACCCAGGTCAGGTATGCTCCCGTGGCCTGTGAGCCCCATAGCAGCGCCACCCATCCGGCCAGCGCCAGATAGGGTCCGAACGGGATAGTTTGGTCACGTTGCCGCCGCCCGGACCAGATCATTGCACCGCCGATTATCGCGCCGATCAGCGATGCCATGACCAGCATGAACGGCAGCAACTGAATACCATTCCACGCCCCCAGCGCCGCGAGCAGTTTGAAGTCCCCGTAGCCCATGCCTTCCTTGCCGGTCAACATGCGAAACACATGATAAACAATCCATAACACCAGGTACCCGGCCATGGCGCCGAACAGCGCCGGGAATATCCCCGTGAATACCATGAATGCATTCACCAACAGGCCAAGCCACAAGAGCGGCAGTGTGATGTCATCCGGCAGCAACTTGTGGTCCAGATCAATGCCGCTGAGCGCAATCAGGCTCCAGGTCAGCGGCAGAGCCGCCAGGGTCTGCACGGAAAAGCCAAATTGCAGGCTGACCGCCAGCGACAATAGCGCCGTGAGTAATTCCACCGTGGGGTAACGCAGGGAGATGTGTTGGCGGCACGATGAACATTTTCCACGCAGCAGCACATACGACAGCATCGGGATGTTTTCCCAGGGGGTAATGCGGTGTCCACAGTTGGGGCAGCGGGACGGCGGGAACACCAACCCTGGGGCATCCGCACCGTCAGCCGGCACGGGAAGATTGAGTAATGCGCAGCAGTCGCGTTGCCAGTCCTGGTTCATCCGGCGCGGAAGCCGGTAGATGACCACATTCAGGAAACTGCCAATGGCAAGCCCAAGCAGAAAAACACCGGTGTGAAATACCAGCAGGTGACCGGCAAAATATTCAACCAGGCTCATGTTGCGAGAGACTCAGGAGAGCGCCGGCAACCCTGCCGTATACACGCGCTGTCAGTTTGGATCTGAATGTTGAGAGTGTGAGTTAATGAGCGCCGGCCAAAAAAACCAGAGCGCCCAAGCGGCTGTTGGCAGCCTTGAATCCGGCGTTAGACCACCGCACCCATCTTGAATATGGGCAGGTACATGGCGATAACCAGACCGCCGATGAGCACACCCAGGAACGCCATGATCAAGGGTTCCAGCAGACTCGTGAGCGCATCCACGGCGTTGTCCACTTCTTCTTCGTAGAAGTCGGCCACCTTGCTCAACATCTGATCCAGAGAGCCAGCTTCTTCACCGATGGATACCATCTGCACGACCATGTTCGGGAACAATTCGGCATTACGCATGGCAGCCTGTAATTGCGTACCGGTGGCCACTTCATCGCGCATTTTCATGGTGGCGTTGTAGTAAACGATGTTGCCGCAGGCGCCGGCCACGGCAACCATGGCTTCCACCAGCGGTGTTCCGGCGGCGAACATCGTAGCCAGCGTACGGGCGAACCGGGCAATGGCGGATTTATTCAAAATATCGCCCACCACGGGTATTTTGAGCGACAGCCGATCCAGGATATGGGAGAAGGCACGGGAGCGTTGCTTGAGGGCGAAAAATCCATAGCCGGCACCGAAAATTGCGCCGAACATGACGTACCAGTAAGCTTGGAAAAACTTTGAGCATTTGATGACAAACATTGTCAATGCCGGCAGGTCAGCGCCAAAGCTGGAGAACAGATCTTGAAACTGCGGGATTACGAAAACCATGAGGATGGTAGTAATAATAAATGCAACCACCAGCACCGCAATGGGATAGGCCATGGCCTTCTTGATTTTGGCCTTCAATGACTCGCTCTTTTCCAGGTAGGTCGCCAGTTTGTGCAGAATTGCCTCCAGGATGCCGGCGTGCTCACCGGCGGTCACGAGGTTGACATAGAGATCACTGAACTGCAGGGGGTGTTTGCCCAGTGCTTCGGCCAGCGTGTTACCTGCCTCTACATCGCCTTTGATGGAAAGGATTAATTCCTGCATGGCCGGGTTTTCGTGACCGCGACCGACAATCTCGAAAGACTGCACCAGCGGTACGCCGGAAGACATCATGGTGGCGAGTTGGCGGCTGAAAATAGTGATGTCCTTGGTCCCGATTTTTCCTTTGCCGCCGCCCAGCAGGGGCCTGGATTTCTTTTTGACTTTGGTCGGCGTGATGCCCTGCCGGCGCAGCATGGCCCTGACCAGCGCCTCGCTCTGCCCGCTCATTTCGGACTTTACGGCCTTGCCGGTCTTGTCCTTGCCCTCGTAGGCATACATGACTGCCTTAACTGGTTTTGCGGCCATAGGTTTTTACTCGACGGTGGAGTCGTTGACTTCTTCAAGGGTGGTGACGCCGTCCGCCGCCTTTTGCAGGCCGGACCGGCGCAGATCCCAGATGCCCTCTTTGCGCGCCTGGTCGCCGAGTTGCACGGCATTGGCACCTTCAATAATCAGTCGCTTCATGGCGTCGGAAATGGCCATGACCTGATAGATTCCGCAGCGGCCCTTATAGCCTGTAGGGCAATCCTCGTTGCCTTCCACCGGTTTGAACAAATGGATTCCTTTCTCCACCAGTTCCGGTGTGTAACCTTCCTTGAGCAATGACTCACTATCCATTTCCATGGGCTCACGATATTCCTTGTGCAGGCGGCGACACAGGCGTTGGGCGGTAATCAGGTTAATGCTTGTGGCCACGGCAAACGGAGCCACGCCCATGTCTTGCAAGCGCGTTAGCGTCTGCGGGCAGTCGTTGGTATGCAGTGTGGACATGACCATGTGGCCGGTCTGTGCAGCCTTCACGGCAATGGAGGCCGTGTTCAGGTCGCGAATTTCGCCCACCAGGATGATGTCCGGGTCCTGGCGCAGGAAGGCCTTCAGCGCCTTCTCAAAGGTCATCCCCGTCTTCTCATCCACCTGCACCTGATTGACACCGGGCAGATTGATTTCCACCGGGTCTTCCGCAGTGGAGATGTTGACGTCAATGGTATTGAGGATGGCAATCCCGGAATACAGTGACACGGTCTTGCCGCTGCCGGTGGGACCCGTGACCAGGAACATGCCATAGGGTTTTTCCAGATTCTTGAGGAACATCTCCTTCTGGTGGTCTTCGTAGCCGAGCGAGTCAATTTGCAACGCGGCGGCATCGGAATTCAGGATACGCATTACCGCCTTTTCGCCGAACAGTGTCGGGCAAGTATTGACGCGGAAATCAATGGACTTGCTCTTGGACAGCTTGAGTTTGATACGACCGTCCTGGGGTATGCGACGCTCCGATACATCCAGCCGTGACATGACTTTGATGCGGGCCGCTATTTTTCCGGCCAAACTCAGGGGCGGCTTCGCCACCTCCATCAGGATTCCGTCTATGCGGAAGCGCACCCGGTAAAACTTTTCATAGGGTTCGAAGTGCAGGTCGGACGCGCCTTTCTTGATGGCATCCAGCAGTACCTTGTTAACAAACCGCACCACCGGCGCATCATCTACTTCGGTATCCCCTGCTGCCCCCGCTGCAGGTTCTTCGGAGGCGGTCTCCAGCCCGTCCAGATCATCAATATCGTCACCATCCATTTCCTTTCCGAGTCCGCCCTCCAGTTCCTCGAGAGTCTTCTCAATGGATTTGGAGAGTTTGTCTTCCTCGACCAGCACAGCTTCAGTATTGATGCCAACGGCAAACTTGATTTCGTCCAGTGCCTGCAGGTTGGTAGGATCAGAAAGCGCCACATACAGGCGTTTGCCGCGTTTGAAGATGGGCAACGCCCGGTGCTTGGTGATCAAATCCGACTTGACGGACTTGACCACGTCCATGTCCAGCTCCAGGGCGCTGATGTCCAATAACGGTACCCCGAACTCCTGGGACGCGCTGAGGGCGATGGCCGCGCTGGCAACTACCTTATTTTCAACCAGATAGGCAACAAATGGCTGCTTCTTCTGCAATGCCTTCTGGAAATGATCCTGGGCGGCGGCTTCGTCAATCAAGCCATCGAATACCAGCTTGCGGGCCAGACCGCTGAGGTTGATTCTGTTTGCCGAGACTGCCATGGGGAAGTGCGTCGTATCCTTCAGATTGACGCCTAAATCTTAGATTATGTAGCGAAAATTACCAACCTCTTTCAATGCCGGTCAATCCGCGGAGGGGTGAATTCGAGCCAGAATGGTGGCCATGATCGCGTCAATTCGCGGGCCACAGTTCAAATGTGACGCTATCGGCTGACCTTTTGATTTTCCCATGGGGGGAAATGTCGCCAAAACAGCCTATTTGTTGCTGGCACGCTTGCGCCGCGGCTCATTTCCAAATACCAGCTCCCCGGCCTGCACATCCACCATTACGCTATCCCCAGGAACAAAATGGCCGGCAAGGATCTCCCGCGCCAGGGGGGTCTCGAGGCGGGATTGAATGGCTCTTTTCAGTGGGCGCGCACCATAAACCGGGTCAAACCCGGCGCGACCGAGCAGGTCTTTGGCGGCGGCGGTGACCTTCAGTTCCAGATCCTGCTCACGCATGCGCCTGGCCAGACGCTGGATCTGGACCTCGGCAATGGCGCGGATCTGCTCCTGCTGCAGGGCGTGGAACACCACCAGATCGTCAATGCGGTTGATAAATTCCGGGCGGAAGTGCCGGGTCACCACCTCCATGACCATGGTTTTCATAGCCTCGTAGTCGTTTTCTCCCGCCATGGACTGAATGCGGTCCGAGCCCAGATTGGAGGTCATGACCACGACGGTGTTGCGAAAATCCACGGTGCGGCCCTGGCCATCGGTGAGTCGTCCGTCGTCCAGCACTTGTAACAATATATTGAATACCTCCGGGTGCGCCTTCTCCACTTCGTCCAGCAGGATCAGGCTGTAGGGTTTGCGGCGCACCTGTTCGGTAAGCTGACCGCCTTCTTCGTAACCCACATAGCCCGGCGGCGCGCCGATCAGCCGTGCCACCGAGTGTTTCTCCATGTATTCGGACATGTCAATGCGGATCAGCGCCTCTTCCGTGTCGAACAGAAATTCCGCCAGTGCCTTGCACAACTCGGTTTTGCCGACGCCGGTGGGTCCGAGGAACAGGAACGAACCGTTGGGGCGTTGCGGGTCCGACAGACCGGCCCGGGCACGGCGAATGGCATCGGCCACCGCCGCCACGCCCTGGTCCTGACCCACCACACGCCGGTGCAGCGCCTCTTCCATGCGCAGTAATTTATCCCGTTCCCCTTCCAGCATTTTTGCCACCGGGATGCCGGTCCATTTCGACACGACTTCGGCGATTTCATTTTCGGTGACCTTGTTGCGCAGCAGTTTGGGCTGTTGCCCCTCGCCCACGGCGCTGGCCTGCAGTTGTTTTTCCAGTTGCGGGATGACGCCATACTGGAGTTCGGACATGCGCGCCAGATCACCGGCGCGCCGCGCGGACTCAAATTCCAGCCGCGCCTGCTCCAGTTTTTCCTTTACGTTGTGGGAGCCCTGCAGTGTGGCCTTTTCCGCCAGCCACACTTCTTCGAGATCCTGATACTCCCGTTCCAGGGCGTTAATCTGTTCCACGAGTTTTTCCAGACGCTTTTTCGATGCTTCATCGGTCTCTTTTTTCAAAGCCACGCGTTCCATCTTCATCTGGATCAGGCGGCGTTCGAGCCTATCCATGGACTCCGGTTTGGAGTCCATCTCAATGCTGATGCGGCTGGCGGCCTCATCCACCAGATCAATGGCCTTGTCCGGCAATTGTCGATCCGTTATGTAGCGATGGGACAGCGTCGCGGCCGCGACGATGGCCGGATCAGTGATCTGGACATTGTGATGCACTTCGTAGCGTTCTTTCAGGCCACGCAGGATGGCGACGGTGTCCTCGACGCTGGGCTCATTCACCATGACCTTCTGGAAGCGGCGTTCCAGGGCGGCATCCTTTTCAATATTCTCCCGATATTCATCCAGGGTCGTGGCGCCGACACAGTGCAATTCTCCGCGCGCCAGTGCCGGCTTGAGCATGTTGCCCGCGTCCATGGCGCCTTCGGCCTTGCCGGCGCCCACCATGGTATGGACCTCGTCAATAAACAGAATGATTTGCCCCTCCTGTTTGGCCAAGTCATTAAGAACGGCCTTGAGTCGTTCCTCGAATTCGCCGCGAAACTTGGCGCCGGCAATGAGAGCGCCCAGGTCCAAAGCCAGTACGCGCTTGCGCTTGAGGGCCTCCGGCACTTCGCCGTTGATGATGCGCTGCGCCAGGCCCTCGACAATGGCGGTCTTGCCCACGCCCGGCGCTCCGATCAGCACCGGGTTGTTCTTGGTGCGCCGTTGCAGGACCTGAATAGTGCGCCGGATTTCTTCGTCGCGGCCGATGACCGGGTCGAGCTTGCCCTGCTCGGCGCGGGCGGTGAGGTCTATGGTGTACTTATCCAGTGCCTGACGCTGGTCCTCGGCGCCAGGATCATTAACTTTCTGTCCGCCGCGCAGCTTGCCAATGGCTTGCTCTACGCGATTACGGTCGGCGCCGCAGGCCTTCAGCAGGCGACCGAGTTCGCCCTTATCCTCCAGTAACGCCAGCACGAACAATTCGCTGGAAATGAATTCATCGCCGCGCTGCTGCCCGAGCCGGTCCGATACATTGAGCATCCGCTCCAAATCCCGCGACACATGGACTTCCCCAGCGGTTCCCTGCACCCGTGGTAATCGTTCGATGAGCGCGCCAAGATCAGATCGCAGGCGCGTGGCATTGACCCCGGACGCGATCAACAGCGGCTTGATGCTGCCACCGGATTGATCAAGCAGCGCCAGCAGCACATGGGCGGGCTCAATGAATTGGTGTTCACGCCCGACAGCCGCGCTTTGGGCATCGGCCAGAGCCTGTTGGAATTTGTTGGTCAGTTTTTCCGCGCGCATGGCATTGGCCTTTGGCCGGGCAATGTGGATACCGTTAAGTAAGCTGATAAGCCCATCCTGGACTTATCAGAGGACGGAAAGCAAAAAAACGTGGTTTTTGCTTTCCTCACATTTTCAATGACTTGCAGTCATTGAAAATGGCAGTGCATCCCTGCGCTGCGGGAAGCTCTGATGTTAATCAGAGCTTCCTTAACATATGGGCGAACAGACTGGATTCAAGGCTATCAACTACACTAATCATCAAGGTTGATCCATCTCAATCCAGATGAGCGCGGCCATGCGTCCGGTCCGGCCATCGCGCCGGTGGGAGTAGAACAGCCGGGAGTTTTCAGCGACGCAATTGTCATTGCCATAAATTCGAGCGATGCCCCGTCGTCGCAATCCGGTACTGACCAGTTGCCGCAAGTCAGCGCGCCAGTGATCCGGCGTCGTGGATTCAAAGCACCGGGTAGCGCCGGGTTCTGCTTGCAGGCAGGCCGCGCGTACTTCTGATCCCACCTCATAACGATCCGGTCCGATACAGGGCCCAATCCAGGCCAGTAGCTGTTCCGCGGGGGCGCTCATGGCCGACACCGCGGCATCAATGATGCCGGCGGCGATGCCGCGCCATCCGGCGTGGATGGCCGCCACCTGAATACCGGCGGTGTCCGCCAACAGCAGTGGCACGCAATCCGCGACCTGTACTGCACATACGTGCCCGGGGCCGGAGGTAATGCTGCCATCCGCTGACTGTCCGATTTGATCCGATGCGAAAATTACCTGCTTGCCGTGGACCTGTTGCAACCAGCAAGGTTCTTGCGGGAGGTGCAGCCCCTGCCGCAGTTGAGAGCGGTTCCTGACCACTGCCTCCGGGTTATCACCCACATGCAGGGCCAGATTGAAGCCCTGATACGGGTGCTTGCTGTCGCCACCCACCCGGGTGGTGATACCGGCGCGCACCCGTGCCGGCGTCGGCCAGTTCGCCGCTAGCCACCAGCATGGAATATCCAGTGTCTGGCCCATAGTTTACTTTTTTCCGCCGGTGCTGGTGCCGGCGCTTCGCAAATGATCCAGCAACTGCTGCATGTCTTGCGGCAATGGCACGGACCAGGTCAATTGCTCGCGCGTGGCCGGATGAACCAGACCCAGGTCGCTGGCATGCAATGCCTGGCGCGGGAAGGCCATCACCGCCGCACGCAGATCCGGCGCCACCCCGCCGGGAATCATCCGGCGCCGGCCATATACCGGGTCCCCTACCACCTGATGTTGAATGTGGGCCATGTGTACGCGGATCTGATGGGTGCGCCCGGTGTCCAGCATGATGCGCAAATAGCTGTGGGCCTGAAAGCGTTCCAGAACGCGGTAATGGGTTACCGCACTGCGTCCGCCGGGCGCCACCGCCATACGCTTGCGATCCGATGCATGCCGTCCCAGGGCGGCGTCAATGGTGCCGCCGGCAGTGATTACACCGCTGACAATTGCCCGGTATTCGCGCCGGACCTGACGCTCTGCCAGTTGCGCCACGAGCCAGGTATGGGCCTGCGGTGTGCGGGCCACCACCATGATGCCTGAGGTGTCCTTGTCCAGGCGTTGCACAATGCCGGCCCGTGGTACCGACACCAGAGCTGCATCATGGTTCAGCAACGCATTCAGTAATGTTCCGCGCGGATTGCCAGCGCCCGGGTGTACCACCAGCCCGGCAGGTTTATTGAGAACCAGAATCGCCTCATCTTCATGCACGATATCCAGCGGAATGTGTTCCGGCAGCGAAGTGGTCTGCGCCGGCTCGTCTTGTTCGTCAATGTCAATCTGATCGCCTGTCTGCACGACGGTGCGTGGGCGCGCTTCCAGACCATTCACGCGTACCTGGCCGCGGCGTATCCAGTCTTGCAACCGGGAGCGGGAATGCTGGGGCAGCAGCGCCGCCACGGCCTGATCAAGTCGCCGGCCCGCATGTTCAACGGTAATCGTTAATGTCTGCAATTTCTGGATGCTCCAATTTAGTGCGTTGATCCATGCAACTCCGAAACCGATGCCGCCTTTACGCCCCGTGAATGGTTAGGTTAGTCTGGCGGCATGCGTACACTATTGCTTATCTTTACCCTGTTGATTGCCGGTTGTTCATTGTTCGGCAAAGACGATAAAGATGAAACCCAAAATTGGACCGTGGAGCGGCTCTATGCCGAGGCCAAGGGCGCATTGGATTCCGGGTATTACAGCAAGGCGGTGGAATACTACGAGTATCTGGAGACCCGGTTCCCGTTCGGCGTCTATGGCCAACAGGCCCTGATGGATCTCGGTTATGCCTATTTCAAGGCCGAGGATCACGATTCCGCCATCTCCGCCTGCGACCGCTTTATCCGCCTGTATCCGCAGAATCCCAGCGTTGATTATGTCTATTACCTGCGCGGATTGATCAACTTTAACCGCGGCAAGGGTCTGAGTGAGCGTTTTATGCCGCTGGATCTGTCCCAACGCGACACCGGCACGGCGCTGCAATCTTTCCGCGATTTCGAGGAAATGGTGGCCAAGTTTCCGGACAGCAGGTATGCGTCCGACGCGCAGAAGCGCATGGTTTACCTGCGCAACATCCTGGCCCGTAACGAGGTCAATGTGGCGACCTACTACTTGCGGCGTGGCGCCTACGTTGCGGCCGCCAATCGCGCCCGCTATGTGGTGGAAAATTACAATCGCACCACCGCCGTGCCTGATGCTCTGGCACTCATGGCCAGGGCCTACAAGATCCTGGAAATGGATGATCTGTCCGCCGATGCCCTGCGGGTTCTGGAAACCAACTATCCCAATCACCCCGGCATCGAGGAGACCAGGGAAGTAGTGGTGGAGTAGGCGCCGTGCTGCTTTAGTCTTCCCGATAGCCGGAGGTCATCGGGTAGCGCCGATCCCGCCCGAAGGCGCGGCCACTGATTTTTACCCCCGGCGCCGCCTGGCGGCGTTTATATTCGCTTCGATCCACCATTTCCACCACGCGCCGCACGGTGACCGGATCAAAACCGCGGCGGGTGATTTGGCCGGGACTCTGTTGTTGCTCAATATACAGCTCCAGTATCGGGTCGAGGACCGGATACGGCGGTAATGAGTCCACGTCCTTCTGACCTGGACGCAGTTCCGCGGTTGGCGGTCGCTGTATGGTTCGTGCCGGGATTACTTCGCCATTACGGTTCACGAATTCCGCCAGTTGGTAAACCCGGGTCTTGAATACATCCTTGAGTGGCGCAAATCCGCCGGCCATGTCGCCATAGAGCGTGGCGTAGCCGACGGATAATTCGCTCTTGTTACCCGTGGCCAGCACCAGGCGACCGGTTTTGTTGGACACCGCCATGAGCAATACGCCGCGGCACCGGGCCTGGATATTTTCCTCAGTGACATCCGCCGCGCGACCGGCAAATGCCGGGGCCAGCGCGTTGGCGAAAGCCTGCATGGGTTCGGCAATGGAAATGCGCCGATGGGCAACGCCCAATCGCGCTGCCAGCAGTTCCGCATCCTCAATACTCATGGGCGCGGTGTAAGGTGAGGGCATCAGCAACGCCTCGATGTTGCCCGCGCCCAACGCCTCTACGGCAATGCACAGGGTCAGCGCGGAATCTATGCCGCCGGACAAACCGAGCACCGCGCCATGAAAATTATTTTTACCTACATAATCATGCACACCCGCCACCAGCGCGCCATAACAACGGGCCAGCGTATCGGGGGCGGGTTCCTGTGGCCCTTCAGCGCGCAGTGTTACCGCGCCCGCATCGGCCTTTAGTTCCAGACAGTACATGCCCTCAGTGAAGTGCGGCGCGGCCAGCGCCAGATTTCCCGAACTGTCCATGGCCAGGGACGCGCCATCGAATACCACTTCATCCTGCCCACCCACCAGATTGGCGTAGATGATCCCCAGGCCGGTTTCTCTTACGCGCGCCCCGAGTAACGCCAGTCGTTGTTCGTGTTTGCCGTCGTGAAACGGCGAGGCATTGATGTTAATCAACAGGCGGGCGCCGGCCTGTTTGGAATTTCGCGCCTGATCCGGCGTCCACAGATCCTCACAAATGCTGAGGCAGGCGGGAATGCCGTCAATCTCACCCAGCGCCAGAGCCTCACCGGAAGAAAAATGGCGCTTATCATCAAATACGCCGTAGTTGGGCAGTGTCTGCTTGCGATAATTCTTATATATGGCGCCGTGCCGCAGCCAGGCGCAGGCGTTATACAAGCGATCCCCGGCTTGCTCCGGATAGCCCACGATGATGTCAATGTCTTTGGATGCGTTCGCGATCCGGTCCAGGCCGGCGCGTACCCGTTCATGTAGGGCAGGGCGCGACAACAAGTCGTCGGGCGGATAACCCACCAGTGCCAATTCCGGGAAAATCACCATCCCGGCGTGATATTGCCGGCGCGCGGTGACGCTCCAGTGCAGGATTTTTTCGCAGTTGCCGGCGATGTCTCCAACTAGGCAGTTGATCTGGGCGATGGCGATACGCATGGGGGCTACGACTTCAGTATCCGGCAAGGTGCATAACCCCGCGGCAGGGATGGGGCTGACAGGTTAATGCGAAGCGTAATAGTTTTGCATCAATACGTTACATCAAGCCGGCCAGTGTGCTGCCCAGCAGTGCCGGCGAGCGCACGGTTTTTACGCCGGCGGACTCCAAAGCGGCGAATTTGTCGGCTGCGGTACCTTTGCCGCCGGCGATAATGGCACCCGCGTGACCCATGCGTTTACCCGCTGGCGCCGTGACTCCGGCGATATAGGCCACCACCGGTTTTTTCACATGCGCCTTGATAAATGCCGCGGCCTCTTCCTCCGCGGATCCGCCAATTTCGCCCACCATAATGATGCCTTTGGTGTCCGGATCGGCCTGGAACAGCCCCAGACAATCAATGAAATTTGTGCCATGGATGGGATCCCCGCCGATGCCGACGCAGGTACTCTGGCCCAGGCCGGCCAAGGTCGTCTGATGCACTGCCTCATAGGTCAGCGTCCCGGAGCGGGATACGATACCCACTAACCCGGGGCGATGAATAATGCCGGGCATGATGCCGATCTTGCACTGGCCGGGCGTGATGATGCCCGGGCAGTTGGGGCCAATGAGTCGCGCATCGGGGTAGCGTTCCAATGCCGCGCGGGCGCGCAACATGTCCAACACCGGGATGCCCTCGGTGATACAGACAATGACACGGATGCCGGCGTCCGCGGCCTCGGTGATGGCCTCAGCGGCAAATGCCGCCGGCACCATGATCATACTGGCGTCGGCGCCGGTGGCGCGCACCGCGTCATGGACGGTATCGAATACCGGGCGATCCAGATGTTTCTCGCCGCCACGACCCGGTGTTACGCCGCCCACCACCTGGGTGCCATATTCGATCGCCTGTTTGGCGTGAAATGTCCCCTGACGACCGGTGAAACCCTGCACGATGACCTTGGTGTTCTTATTGACCAGGATTGCCATCAGGCCCCCTTCGTCCGCGCCGCGGCAACCACTCTGTCCGCCGCATCGGTGAGATTGTCCGCGGCGATGATGCTGAGGCCGCTGTCTGCCAGCATGCGTTTGCCCTGATCTACGTTGGTTCCTTCCAGTCGCACCACCACCGGCACTGACACACCCACTTCGCGCACCGCCGCGATGATGCCTTCCGCGATCAGGTCACAGCGCACGATACCGCCAAAGATATTCACCAGAATCGCCTTTACCTTGGGGTCGGAAACAATTAATTTGAAGGCCTCGGATACCCGCTCCGTGGTGGCGCCGCCGCCCACATCCAGGAAATTGGCCGGGTCGCCGCCGTGCAGCTTGATGATGTCCATGGTGGCCATGGCCAGACCGGCGCCATTCACCATGCAGGCGATATTGCCGTCCAAAGCGACATAATTAAGGTCAAACAGCTTGGCGCGATTTTCCTTTTCGTCTTCCTGGGTCGGGTCGCGCCACTCTTCCAAGGCGTGTTGCCGGTACAGGGCGTTGTCGTCCACACCCACCTTGCCGTCCAGAGCCTCCATCTTGCCGGCCTTGGTAATAATGAGTGGATTGATCTCCACCAGGCTCAGGTCTTTCTCCATGAACAGCCGGTACAGGGACTTCACGATGGCGGTCAACTGTTTGATTTGGTCCG
>JAYUHG010000416.1:0-2793 GCA_043767195.1 Gammaproteobacteria bacterium
TATCAATGAGTTAATAAGTGTGGTTTAAATATTGTTAAGCCCCAGGCATTCCCGTAATCTTTGGTAATGGGTCGCTTTGAACTTGTCATTCCGACCGTAGGGAGGAATCTTGCTACCACAGCAAGATCCCTCCTCGCTGCGCTCGTTCGGGATGACAAACTGACCCGCTACCTAATCTTTGCCGCGCTTCCCCACCCATTTTTTATCTGAGAGACGCCTTATATGAGCACCACCATGAAGCAGGTTCCCCTGGCCGACGCCGGTGTGGAGTTATCAGAGTCTTTCAACTTGCGCCCGTTCTGGATGCCGTTTACTTCCAACCGCGCATTCAAACAGCAGCCGCGATTGATTGAGTCCGCCTCGGGTCATTACTACACCACGCCGGACGGACGGCGCCTGTTCGACACTTTCTCGGGTCTGTGGACCACGGGGTTGGGTCATTGCCATCCAAAAATTGTAGAGGCAGTGCAGAAACAGGTGGCGAAGCTGGATTACGCCATTGCCTTCCAGGTCAGCCATCCCGGCGCGTTTGAACTGGCGGAGAAGGTGGTGGATATCGCGCCGAAAGGTTTCGATCACTGCTTCTTCGTGAATTCGGGATCGGAAGCGGTGGACACCGCGCTCAAGATCGCGCTGGCCTATCATCGCGCCAAGGGCGAGGGCACCCGCAATCGCTTCATCGGACGCGAGCGCGGTTACCACGGCGTGAACTTCGGCGGCATGTCCGTGGGCGGCATGCCGAGCAACCGCAAGGTCTTCAATGGCTCCCTGCTGCCCAATGTCACTCATCTCGCGCACACCCACCTGCCGGAGAAGAATGCCTTCAGCCGCGGGCAGCCCGCCCACGGCGCGCATCTCGCCGATGAACTGGAGCGCTTTGTCACTTTCTACGACGCCTCCAATATCGCTGCCGTGATCGTGGAGCCGGTGGCCGGCTCCGCTGGTGTGCTGGTGCCGCCGCTGGGTTATCTGGAAAAGCTGCGGGAGATTTGCACCCGCCACGGTATCTTGTTGATATTCGATGAAGTCATCACCGGTTTCGGTCGCACTGGCGCGGCCTTTGCGTCCGAGCGTTTCAACATCAAGCCCGACATCATCACCGTGGCCAAGGGCATTACCAATGGCGTCATCCCCATGGGCGCCGTGCTGGTGGGCAAGGAGATCCATGACGCGTTTATGAACGGCCCCGAGCATTTGGTGGAATTTTTCCATGGCTATACCTACTCCGGCCATCCGGTGGCCACGGCGGCAGGTCTCGCCACATTGGACGCCTATAAAGAGGAAGGCACCTTCGCCCAGGCGCGTTCCCTGGAAAAATCTTTTGAAGATGCCATTCACGCCATGGGCGACGCGCCCCATGTGGTGGACATCCGTAACTTCGCTCTCATGGGTTGCATTGAGCTGGCGCCGCGACCTGGCGCCCCCGGCGCCCGCGGCATGGACGTGCATTTGAAGTGCTGGGAGGCTGGGCTGGTGGTGCGCGCCGGCATGGACAATATTTCTTTTTCGCCGTTTCTGAACTCCACGCCGGATGAGTTCGCCATGATATTCGACACCTTGCGGCGGGTGTTTAAGACGATTGATTGAGGAGTATTCCATGACCGCAAAACAGACTGCCACGCACCTCTCCTCCGTTCCCGTCACACTGGGACATTGGATCAACGGTCGCGCAGTAACCGATGCCGGTCGGGCACAGGAGGTTACCAATCCGGCCACGGGCAAGACCGTACGCCGAGTGGCGCTGGCATCCAGATCAACTGTGGAGCAGGCCATCGCCGCGGCTGAGGCGGCATATCCTGCCTGGCGTGAAACGCCGCCGTTGAAACGGGCGCGGGTATTGTTTCGCTTTAAGGAATTACTGGAACAACGCGCCGATGAAGTGGTGGCCCTGATCACCGAGGAACACGGCAAGGTGTTGGACGATGCCCGCGGCGAGTTTATGCGCGGTGTTGAAGTTGTGGAATACGCTTGTGGCGCGCCGGAGTTTCTAAAGGGTGAACACAGCAAGAATGTCGGCCCGGCCATGGACTCCTGGGCGGAGATGCAGCCCTTGGGCGTGGTCGCCGGCATTACCCCATTCAACTTCCCCGCCATGGTGCCCATGTGGATGTATCCCATGGCCATCGCCTGCGGTAACACGTTTGTATTGAAGCCCTCGGAGAAAGATCCCAGCGCCTCCATGCTCATTGCGGAGATATTCAAACAGGCTGGATTGCCCGACGGCGTGTTCAATGTGGTCAATGGCGACAAAGAGGCCGTGGATACTTTGTTGACCGATGCCCGTGTGCAGGCAGTGAGTTTTGTCGGTTCCACACCCATCGCCGAATACATCTATCGCACCGGTACCGCCCACGGCAAAAGAATACAAGCGCTTGGCGGCGCAAAGAATCACGCCATCGTCATGCCCGATGCGGACATTGATAACGCCGTGAGCGCGCTCATGGGCGCGGCCTACGGTTCCTGCGGCGAGCGTTGCATGGCGATATCGGTGGCCGTATGCGTGGGTGACACCGTTGCCGATACAGTAGTGGGCAAGCTGGCGGAGCGGGTGCGCGCGTTGCGTATCGGCCCCGGCACCGATCGCAACAACGACATGGGCCCGCTGGTAAGTCGGCCGCATTTCGACAAGGTAAAAAGTTACGTGGACCTGGGTGTCAGCGAAGGCGCGCAACTGGTGGTGGATGGCCGCGGTCTGCGCGTACCCGGCCATGAGCAGGGGTATTTCCTCGGGGGCTGCCTGTTCGATCACGTGCGACCCGACATGCGTATCTACCAGGAAGAAATCTTCGGGCC
>JAYUHG010000417.1:0-2789 GCA_043767195.1 Gammaproteobacteria bacterium
GTCGCGCGCGTTAGCCCCGCTAATCCAGGAAATACCGCATGACACTCTCACCCGCGGAGATCGTGGACCTGGGAACAGCGAAGCTGCTTCTGGATAACCCGGGTCTCGCTGCCAAGATCAGCAATCTGGTCGGCACGCCGATTGAGAGGGGCTTTGCCATGCTCCCCAAAAGCTGGAACCAGGTGGTAAATGACGCCACGCGGAAATCCCTCGAGACGGCACTCGATGTCGCGCTCTGGACCATGGATCACAGTCAGCCGGAAACGCCGTCGAACTGGTGGCACAAACTGGCGGTTGGCGCAACGGGCGCGGCCGGCGGGGCCTTCGGTCTGCCCGCGCTCACTATTGAACTTCCCGTATCCACAACGATTATGCTGAGGTCAATTGCGGACATCGCCCGCAGCGAGGGCGAGGACTTGACGGCGCCTGACGCGAGGCTTCAATGTCTTCAGGTATTGGGACTGGGCGGAAGTTCGAAGAGCGATGATGGGGCTGACACGGGATATTTCGCCGCCAGGGCGGCAATGGCGAAAGCAGTGTCGGATGCCGCCGCCTATCTGGCGAGGAAAGGCCTTTTACAGCAAGGGGCTCCGGCTATTGTTCGTTTGATTGCCCAGATTGCATCCCGCTTCTCCATTGTCGTATCACAGAAAGCGGCTGCCCAAGCTGTACCTGTTGTGGGAGCCGTCGGCGGCGCCTTGATCAATACGTTATTCATTGATCATTTCCAGGACATGGGTAAAGGCCATTTCATAGTCCGAAGACTGGAACGCGCCCATGGTCCAGTCGCAATTGAACGTGTCTACAAGAATTTGTAAGCAGCGCGGCAACTTCATGAACCCTGATGTGAATGCAAGTAATTTCCAGCCCCGCCCTCTCCCCCGACGAGCCTGCCTCGAAGGGAAATTCTGCCGCCCGGAGCCGCTTGATGCCTTGCGCCATGGGGATCAGCTTTATTCGGCATCCATGGCCCCCGGCGCGGAGGAGCGATTTCGCTATTTGTTCGAAGTACCGCAGGATCGTGACACCTTCAATGTCTGGCTGTCCGCCGCCGCATTATCTGAAGACCCGATGTTCTTCGCCGTGCTGGATTCGGCCACCGATCGCTGCGAAGGTCGTCAGGCGCTGATGCGCATCACCCCGGAGCACGGCGTGATCGAAATCGGCAGCATCCTGTGGGGGCCGGCGATTGCACGAACGCGAGCGGCCACGGAAGCCCTGTTCCTGTTCGCCCGATATGTGTTTGACGAACTTGGCTATCGGCGTTTCGAGTGGAAATGCAATGCCCGCAATGAGTCTTCAATACGCGCCGCGCGACGGTTTGGGTTTGCCTATGAAGGCACGTTTCGGCAGCACATGGTGATTAAGGGCGAGAGCCGGGACACGGCATGGTTTGCCATGACCGATGGCGAGTGGCCGCAAATTCGGAGCGCATTTGAGCAATGGCTGGAGCCGAGGAATTTCGATCCACAAGGCCAACAACTGGTACGGCTTGAGGCCCGCCGTTAATTTCGGCCCGTCATGCCGGTGGAAACGACCCACAGGATGTGGGGAATGTCGCGTGAGGACACGATGTCCGTAGCGACCGGCATCCAGTAAACCCTGGCGTTAACCAGATTGGTGCGACTGAGTCTCACCGCGCCACGGATTCCCCGCTGAACCGCTCCAGATCCCCCGGCTCGATGTAACGCGTCCAGTCGTCAAAGCGCTCCAATCCGGCGAGAAAGCCTTCGTAGATGGCGTGTTCAATACGCCGTGGCGCCACGCAATCGCCCACGCGATGTACGTTGTCATGCCGATCCTCGAGCGCAAAGTACAGCCCATCGTCGGCCTTGTGCCCGGTGTTGAGAATAAAGGTGTCCACGCCCTCAATAACAAAATCGCCGCCGGTGTAGATGTTGAACGCCCGGGCGCAATCCCCTTCCAGCGCTTTGACCCAGGTGTTGGTGATGGGCTCGACACCGGCATTAAATAACTGCCGGTAAATGAACGGCAAATCCAAAGTCGGATTCATGCGCGCAAACAGACTCGGCGCGCGGGTGACAATGCGCACGGCATGCCCGTCGCGGGAAAGATTTTCCGCCACACCGGCGGTGTAGCGGGTGCCATCGTCATCCAGGATCAATACGCGCTTGCCAATTTTCTCCGGATGTTCCAGGGCATCCCAGGCCGTAACAACATTTTTTCCATCATGGCCGGGCAACACGTCCACAAACGGCATGGCCACGTTGTAGCCGGTGGGATCGGGAACGGAACCGGTGGCCACGATGATGCCATCGGGCTTCAACGCCAACACCGACTCCGCACTACCCGTGACACCCAACCGCACCTCCACCCCCAGCTTTTTCATTTCATGCTCAAAATCCGTGGTGATGGTGGCAAAGCTCTCGCGCCGCGGCGTCTTCAGGATCAGATTCACCTGTCCGCCCAGTTGCGCGGACTGCTCCAGCAGCGTGACCCGATGCCCGCGCCGAGCCAGTGTGGTTGCGGTTTTCATGCCACCCGGACCGCCGCCGATGACCACCCACTTCTTCGGTGCGGTGGTGGGCGTCCACACATCCCGGCCAAAAACCTCCTCACGCCCAGTGGCCGGATTCAGGATGCAGGTGATCGGCCCGCCTTCAAACAGGCGTCCGATGCAACCCTGGTTGCAGCGGATGCAGTGAATGATCTCCTGCTCTTTCCCCTCCAGCAGTTTGTTGGCGTAATCCGGATCGGCGATCTGTTCCCGGGTCATGGCCACCATGTCCCCGGCGCCGCTGGCAATGATCTCATCCGCCATGGCCGGA
>JAYUHG010000418.1:0-2787 GCA_043767195.1 Gammaproteobacteria bacterium
ACGTTTACCCCAGCCCGCACGACGCTTGCGGGTGATCACACCCAGTGCCGGGGAACTGGCGGCCCACGAACACCGCCTTGCGGACATTGATAAGGTCAGTGGCGGCCGCTGTGTTTGGTTGCAAACGGATAAAAACAATTGAATCAGGCAGTTTTCCCAGCGGCCTTGGTCAGCAGCGGCTGTAGCTCGCCTTTTTGATACATTTCCAAGGTAATGTCGCAGCCACCGATAAGTTCGCCGTTAACAAATACCTGCGGGAATGTAGGCCAGTTGGAAATTTTGGGTAAATTGGCGCGCGCGTTCGGGTTCGCCAGCACGTCCACATAGGCGAATTCCACATTGCAGGACTGCAACGCTTGTACCGTGCGCATGGAGAATCCGCATTGCGGGGCTGCTGGCGTGCCTTTCATGAACAGCACGATGGGGTTGCTGGAAATAGTGCTTTTGAGTTCGTCAATGGCGCTCATGGGTGACACCTGCTCCTCATGGATAATATCCGACGGATTTAGTCAAGATTAAAAGTATACGGGATTTTCCAATCTGCGCAACGCGAATCAGATTTCTCATCTAGGAGTCTGTTGAAAAACGATATGGATATCGTTTTTCAACAGACTCCTAGGGTATTTCGTGAAAGCGTTGGCGCGGGGCGGTATAATTCCACCTCAAGGCAATTAAGTGTGCGGTAATCCGCACAGGGGGCGCAATGAATCCACTTGATTCCATAGGCGGCACAATTATCACGGGTCTGGTACTGGCCGTGATTCTGACAGTCATTATCAAGACTTTGGCGGGCGCCTGAACGGCGGGGGAGACGAACATGGACTCAATCATGATGCTGTCATTGGAGCGCTGGTTGCATTTCCTGGCCGGCGTTACCTGGATCGGCCTGCTGTATTTCTTCAATTTTGTGAACGCCCCGGCCATGGCCCAGGCCAATGCCGACAAGGAAGGACCGGGACCGGCGGCCATCGGCAAGTACATCATGCCGCGGGCCTTGCTTTGGTTCCGCTGGGCGGCAGTAGCTACCTGGATATCCGGGGCCGCAATTATCGGATCCGCCGGGCACTACTCCCTGCATGGGGTATTCACCCTGGGCATTGGCCAAGCCAATGTGGGTCTGACGGCTCTGGGGGTTGGAGCGTGGCTCGGTACCATCATGCTGTTTAATGTATGGGTCCTGATCTGGCCGAACCAGAAGAAAGTCTTGGGGATTGTATCGGCCACGGACGCTGAGAAGGCCAAGGCACGACGCCTGGCATTCCTGGCTTCGCGCACCAATACCGCGCTGTCCATTCCCATGTTGTTGTTCATGGGCGCGGCCAGCCACGGCTTGCCGTTTTGAGCCGCTAATCCGGTACAGGCCAAGCTTCCGAGCCCGGCCCGTGCCGGGTTCGCCATTTTTGCCCGCTGAAATATGACCTGGTTCAATTCTCCTACCCATCAGGCTCCTCCATGCCACGACATTTTCTGACCCTGGCCGACCTCACGGCGTCGGAGTTTCGCGCATTGCTGTATCGCGCCGCGGAATTGAAAGCCGAATGGCAAGCGCGGCGCATGCGCGTCTCGTTCCCGGGGCGGACCCTGGCCATGGTGTTTGAGAAGTCATCCACACGCACCCGCGTTTCATTTGAAGCCGCGATGGCGCATCTGGGCGGTCATGCGATATTTCTTTCCACGGGGGATTCCCAGATCGGACGTGGTGAACCAGTGGAAGATACCGCCCGGGTTTTGTCGCAAATGGTGGACGGCATTGTGGTGCGTACTCACGGCCATGATCGCATCGAGCGATTTGCCGCCGCGGCAAGTGTCCCGGTCATTAATGGGTTATCTGATTTACATCATCCCTGCCAGTTACTGGCCGACATGCAGACCTTTCAGGAGACGCGCGGGGACATCGCGGGGCGGCGGGTAGCCTGGATCGGCGACGGCAACAACGTCTGCCATTCCTACATTGAGGCAGCAAGGTTGTTGAATTTCGAACTCCGCATCGCCGCGCCCCCGGGATATGCCCCTGACGCGGGGGTACTGGCTGCCGCCGGTAGCCGCGCTGTGGTGGTGACTGATGCCCGTGAGGCGGTGACCGGATCTGATCTGATTGTTACCGATGTTTGGGCCAGCATGGGACAGGAGACCGAGACTGCGGCACGGCATACGGCGTTCGCCCCATTCCAGGTCACGCCGGAGCTGATGCAGCGTGCCAAACCGGATGCGTTATTCATGCATTGTCTGCCGGCCCATCGAGGCGAAGAGGTGAGTGCCGAGGTGATTGATGGCCCGCGGAGCGTGGTCTGGGCGGCGGCGGGCAATCGTCTGCACTCGCAGAAGGCCCTGCTGGAAATGTTGTTGGGTTAAGACGGCATTGGCATCCGCGCGCCATGCATTTTCTGGTCAGCAATGATGATGGCTATCAGTCCCCTGGTATTGAGGCGCTGGTCGCGGCATTGTCCGGGCTCGGGCGCGTTACCGTGGTGGCGCCGGATCGGAATCGCAGCGGTGCCAGTAATTCATTGACGCTGGAGGCACCACTGTATGCGCGTGAGGCCCGCAACGGATTCACTTATGTAAATGGGACGCCTACCGATTGCGTGCATCTGGCCATCACCGGTTTGCTGGAACAGGAACCGGACATGGTATTGAGCGGTATCAACTCCGGCCCGAATCTTGGCGATGACGTGTTGTACTCGGGCACCGTTGCCGCGGCCATGGAGGCCAGATTCCTGGGTCGTCCGGCGCTGGCCCTGTCCCTGGCGGGGGAAAATCCGGTGCATTACGACGCCGCGGCACGGG
>JAYUHG010000419.1:0-2783 GCA_043767195.1 Gammaproteobacteria bacterium
CAGATAACGACCGTCCGCGGTTAAATAGATCACGTCCGTGCCCACCAGCGCCTCATACATCCCCGGCACAGGCGCCGCTGTCACGCGGGTTACATTTAGATCGGGGAACAACTCTTTGAGTTTGGCGGTAAGCCGACCCACCGCATCATCCGCCCCATATGCCGGCACGCCTGCCATCAACATCAGACCCAGTGCAGCCAGCCTGAATGTGTGTTTGCTTGCATAAATCATGATTTGAGATTCCGCCCGGCCTGGTACAGGCCATTGTGATCCAAGTTATCTGTCATGCCTCAACGGCTTGCACTGCCGGCAGCACGGGAGCTTCCTGACGCTGGATTGCCATCCATCCGTTCTGAAAGGCGAATAATTGATGTATGGTATCAGACCATAACTGCCGCCACTCGTTCAGCCAGGATCCCGATATGAAAACCGCCAAAACCGCCGCGCCGGAGGGCAAGCTGCAACTCCAGTATGTGCTCGACAACCTGCGCAAAGACGGCGTGATTTCCACCCAGCAACTTGCGCAGTTTCAAACCCTGGTCCGCGCGGACGACACCCGCCATCCCCTGGTCATCGTCGGTGAGCAGGGCTGGCAGAGCAACACCCGGCCACCCTATCCGTTAACCATCGAGCAACTGACGCGCTGGCTGGCCGGGAACTGCGGCCATGTCTATCTGCGCATAGATCCGCTGAAGATAGACGTTAATCGCGTTACCAGCATCATCTCCCAAGCCTATGCCAGCAAGCTCAAAATCCTGCCGGTAGAGGTCAGCGATACGGAAACTACCGTGGCGACCTGTGAGCCGTTCATCCGCGCGTGGGAGCCGGAATTGGAGAAAACATCGCGCCTGCGCATCAAACGTGTGCTTATCAATCCCAATGATCTGGACCGGTATCTGGTGGAGTTTTATGGCATCAGCCGCTCCATTCTCGGCGCGGTATCCGATGCCCGCAAACAGACTCCAGGCGGCGCTCAGAATTTCGAGCAACTGATGGAAGTGGGCAAGGTGGGCGAGCCGGACGCCAATGACCGGCATATCGTCAGCCTGGTGGATTGGCTGTTGCAATTCGCCTTCGAACAGCGCGCCAGTGACATTCACCTGGAACCCCGGCGTGAAACCGGGCGTGTGCGTTTTCGTATAGATGGGCTGCTGCACACCGTGCATGAGTTTCCCGTGGCACTGATGGGCGGGATCACCAGCAGACTGAAATCACTTGGGCGCATGGATGTCACGGACAAACGGCGTCCCCAGGATGGCCGCATCAAGACCAAGGCGCCGAGCGGCAATGAAGTAGAGATGCGGCTGTCCACCATGCCCACGGCCTTTGGCGAAAAGCTGGTCATGCGCATCTTTGATCCTGAAATGCTGATGAAATCCTTCGTGGACCTTGGCTTTACAGCCTACGAACAAAAAAACTGGGAAGCCATGGTGGCCAATCCCCACGGTATCGTACTGGTAACCGGCCCGACCGGCTCCGGCAAGACTACGACGCTCTATTCCGCGCTCAAACACATCGCCAAACCCGAGATTAATGTCTGCACCATTGAAGACCCCATTGAACTGGTGGATGGGCAATTCAACCAGATGCAGGTGCAACCGGTGATTGATGTCACCTTTGCCGCTGGTGTGCGCACGTTGCTGCGACAGGATCCGGACATAATCATGATCGGTGAGATTCGTGATCAGGAAACGGCGGAAGTGGCAATCCAGGCCGCGCTCACCGGGCATCTGGTGCTGTCCAGTCTGCACACCAATGACGCCCCGGCCACCATTACCCGCCTGATTGATATCGGTGCGCAACCCTATCTCATTGCCGCTACATTGCTGGGCGTCATCGCCCAGCGGTTGATCCGGACCCTTTGCCCCCATTGTCGCAAGGCCGGTCCGCTCGACAGCAGCGCCTGGCAAAGCCTGGTCACACCCACGAAGATGACACCACCCAAAAGTGCCAACCATGCAGTCGGTTGCGATGAATGCCGGCACACCGGCTATCGGGGGCGCATTGGCATCTATGAGTCACTGATGATTGATGATGATTTTCGCGCGCTGATCAATTCAGGCGCCCAATTGCAGGCGTTCCACTCCCTGACCGTGAAGAAAAATCTGCGTTCCCTGCGGCTCAGCGGCGCGCTGAAAATCGCCGAAGGATTGACGACGCTGGAAGAGGTGTTATCGGCGGTGCCGCCGGTCAGGTATTAATCCGCCGCGCCGAAGCAATTCAACCACGCGGGTGATGCTGGGCGTGCAGTTTCTTCAACCGTTCCCGCGCCACATGCGTATAAATCTGGGTCGTGGAAATGTCCGCGTGCCCCAGCAGCATCTGCACCACGCGCAAATCGGCGCCGTGATTCAGCAGGTGGGTAGCAAACGCATGCCGCAACACATGGGGCGAAATATTGCCGGCAATGCCTGCCTTCAGGGCATGACGTTTGATGGCATACCAGAAAGCCTGCCGCGTCAAAGGCGTACCGCGGTTACCCGGGAACAGCGTGGCATTGGGTTTGTTGTGCAATAACCCCGGGCGCGCCGCACTGATATATCGCTCCAGCCACGCCACGGCATCCTCTCCCATGGGAACCAGCCGTTCCTTGCCGCCCTTACCCAATACCCGCACCACGCCCTGGCGCAGGTTGATCTGATCCATGCCCAATCCCACCAGCTCCGATACCCGCAGCCCGGTGGCATACAGCAACTCCAGCATGGCCCGATCCCGGATGCCGGCATCCAACTTCAGATCCGGCGCATGCAACAGCGATTCCACTTCTCCCTCCGTCAGCGACT
>JAYUHG010000420.1:0-6566 GCA_043767195.1 Gammaproteobacteria bacterium
CGATCCATAGCCGGTACTGCACACCCGCCAAAAGCAGCAATAAGATGAAGTTCAGATATTTCATCGGCACATTATATACGCGACTCGCTCACTGCCGGAACGCTTTACGTCCCGGAAACGATGCCTTGGGTCCCAACTCGGCCTCAATCCCCATCAGGCGATTGTATTTTGCCACGCGGTCCGAGCGTGACAGCGAACCGGTCTTGATCTGCCCGACATTGGTAGCCACAGCCAGATCGGCAATGGTGGTGTCTTCGGTTTCACCGGAACGATGGGACACAATGGCGCTATAGCCGGAGCGATGCGCCAGATCTATGGCGGCCAGGGTTTCACTCAGGGTTCCGATTTGGTTTACTTTAATGAGGATGGAATTTGCCACGCCCCGATCTATGCCCTGTTGCAGCGTGGCGCTATTGGTCACGAACAAATCATCGCCCACCAGTTGTACGCGGTCACCCAGGCGCTGGGTCAGCGCCTTCCACCCGTCCCAATCATCCTCGGCCATGCCATCCTCAATGGAAATGATGGGATAGAGATCCACCCAGCGCGCCAGATAATCCACGAACTCCGCCGCGGTTAATTCCCGTTTCTCCGAAGCCAGCACATAACGGCCATTTTTGTAGAACTCGGTGCTGGCTACATCCAACCCCAGCATGACATCGCGACCGGCGTGATACCCGGCGATTTCAATCGCCTGCAAAATCACTTCCAAAGCCGCTTCGTTGGACGGTAAATCCGGCGCAAACCCGCCTTCATCGCCCACAGCAGTCCCCATTCCACGTTTGGAGAGCACGGATTTCAGGGCATGAAATATCTCCGCGCCACAGCGCACTGCTTCCACCAGACACGCCGCGCCGGTGGGAATGACCATGAACTCCTGCATATCCACGCTGTTGTCCGCATGGGCGCCACCATTGATGATGTTCATCATGGGCACCGGTATGACGAACGGACCTTCACCACCCAAATACCGATACAGGGGAACGCCTTCCGTTGCCGCCGCCGCCCGCGCCGCGGCCATGGATACCGCGAGAATGGCATTGGCGCCCAAATTGCCTTTGTTCGGCGATGCATCCAGTTGAATCATAGTCTGATCAATGGTGTGCTGATCGCGCACTTCCAGCCCCCGCACTTTGGGGGCAATGCGCTGCTCAATATTCGCCACCGCCTTCAACACACCTTTGCCGCCATAGCGGCCCTTGTCACCATCACGCAATTCCAGCGCTTCGCGGGATCCAGTGGAGGCGCCGGAAGGGACCATGGCGCTGCCTGTGGCGCCGCCATTGGTGCGCACCGTGGCCTCTACCGTGGGATTGCCGCGGGAATCTATTACTTCCCTGGCGGTTACTGTTTCAATTTTTGACACGTTGTGTCTCCGTTATTTTTTATAGAAACGTATCTCGTGAAGCGTGAAGCGTATCTCGTAGGCTGAGAATTTGTGTTGCGAGATACGCTTCACTAGATACGCTTCACGATATTCGCTTCACGTTTCACGAAATACGTTCACTCAATGCCGCCGCGCTTCGCTACTGCATCAAGTTCCATCAATGTTTCCAACAACCCTTGCATTCGATCCAGCGGCCATGCATTCGGTCCATCACTGAGCGCCTGATCCGGATTCGGATGGGTTTCCATGAATAGACCGTCAATGCCCACGGCCACCGCGGCCCGGGCCAGGGCCGGCACAAATTTTCTTTCGCCCCCGGAACGATCTCCCAGTCCACCGGGCATTTGCACCGAATGGGTGGCGTCAAATACCACGGGACAACCGGTGTCACGCATGACCACCAGGGCGCGCATGTCCGAAACCAGATAGTTGTATCCGAATGAAGCGCCCCGTTCACATACCATGATCTGATCGTTGCCGGCGGCGCGGGCCTTCTCCACCACCCGCGTCATGTCCCAGGGCGCCATGAACTGTCCCTTCTTGATATTCACCGGTTTCCCCTGACGCGCCACATTTTGAATGAAGTTGGTCTGGCGGCAGAGAAACGCCGGCGTCTGCAAGACGTCCACCACAGCGGCCACTTCCGCCAACGGCGAATCATCATGTACATCGGTCAATACCGGCACACCGATTTGCTTGCGGACTTTTTCCAATATGGCCAGCCCCTGTTCCACACCGGGGCCGCGATAACTGGCATGGGAACTGCGGTTGGCCTTGTCGAAGGAACTCTTATATATGAAGGGAATGCCCAGGGCCGCGGTCATTTCGCGCAACTGGCCCGCGGTATCCAGGGCCAATTGTTCACTTTCGACCACGCAGGGGCCGGCGATAAGAAACAGCGATCGCCCCGGCCCGGTCTCAAAATTACACAACCGCATTTTTTAACTCACGACGGCTGGTGGCACGCTGGGCCACGGCAGCACGAATGAATCCGGAGAACAACGGGTGTCCATCCCGGGGCGTGGAAGTGAACTCCGGATGGAACTGACAACCGACAAACCATGGGTGATGGGGCAGCTCAATCATCTCCACCAGACTTTCATCGGCGGAGACCCCGCCGATGACCATGCCGTGCTCTTCCAGGTTGTAACGATAGCGATTATTGAACTCATAGCGATGACGGTGCCGCTCAATGATGGTGTCTTTGCCGTACAAGTCGCGCACCAAAGTGCCTGCCACCAGCGCGCAGGGCTGTCCGCCCAACCGCATGCTGCCACCGAGATCGGACTTCTCGTCGCGCTGCTCCACTTTCCCATCCTTTTCAATCCATTCCGTAATCAAGGCAATCACCGGGTGGGGCGATTCCTGGTTGAACTCGGTGCTGTTGGCGCCGCGCAAGCCGGCCACATTGCGCGCGAACTCGATCACCGCCACCTGCATACCCAGGCAGATGCCCAGATAAGGAATGTGGTTTTCGCGGGCATAACGCACCGTGGCAATCTTGCCCTCAATGCCGCGCAGCCCAAATCCACCCGGCACCAGGATGGCATCCATGCCGCGCAAGCACTGTACGCCTTTATGTTCCACTTCCTCGGAATCCAGGTATTTGATGTTGACCCGGGTGCGGGTGTGAATGCCGGCGTGGGTCAGGGCCTCGGACAGGGATTTATAGGAATCAGCCAGGTCCATGTACTTGCCCACCATGGCGATGTTTACTTCCTGCAGCGGCTTCGCCATCGCCTCCACCACCGCATCCCACTCGCTCAGATCGGCGGCTGGCAATTGCAACCCAAAATGCCGCACCACGATCTCGTCCAGATTCTGCTCAAAGTACAGCCGCGGGATCTTGTAAATATTGTCCACATCCACTGCGGAGATGATGGCTGACTCAGGCACATTGGTGAACAACGCGACTTTTTTGCGTTCATTGGAGGGTAACGGGCGATCAGTCCGGCACAACAGGATGTCCGGCTGGATACCGATGGAACGCAATTCCTTCACCGAGTGCTGGGTGGGCTTGGTTTTGATCTCGCCCACGGTGCTGATATAGGGCACCAGGGTCAGGTGCATATATATGGTGCGGTCGTGCCCCAGCTCCACCCGCATCTGGCGAATGGCCTCCAGAAATGGCTGGGATTCAATGTCACCCACGGTGCCGCCGATTTCCACCATGGCCACTTCGGCGTCATCGGCCCCGGCGATGATGCAGCGTTTAATCTCGTCGGTGATATGGGGAATGACCTGCACGGTGCCGCCCAGGTAGTCCCCGTGGCGCTCTTTCTGGATCACGTTCAGGTAAATCCGGCCGGTGGTGTAGTTATTGCGCCGGGTCATGCGGGTGCGCACAAAACGCTCGTAATGGCCCAGGTCCAGGTCGGTTTCGGCGCCATCCTCGGTGACGTAGACCTCACCGTGCTGAAATGGGCTCATGGTGCCGGGGTCCACATTGATATAGGGGTCCAGCTTCAGCAATGTGACCCGTAGTCCGCGGGCTTCCAGAATGGCGGCCAGGGAGGCTGATGCAATACCTTTGCCCAGGGACGAAACTACCCCCCCGGTAATAAAAATGTAGCGTGTCGCTGGAGATTCAGCGCGTTGCATAGGGATTTTGAGGGACCATCCCCGAGCGGTTCAGAAGAGCCGTGGTGGGGTCGAAAGAGGTTATCCGGTGTGACATATGACCGGGAAAACATGGTAACAGACTGGGGCGGGGCGGACCATAAAAAATTGCCTTGGCGGCAGTGCCTGCGATGGCTGCAAAACCGTATCTCGTGAAGCGTATCTCGTATTTCGTAGGTGTGTGCCGGATCCAGTCACGAGATACGAGATACGAACGACGAGATACGGTTAAAATGCACACACTCGCACGGGACCACCATGGAGATTTGTCATGCCACTTTCCGACATTGAAATCGCCCAAAAGGCGAACAAAAGACGCATCCTCGAACTCGCCAAAGAACAATACGGGATCGACAGTGAGCATCTGGAGCCCTATGGCCATTACAAGGCCAAGATGTCCCTGGAATACATCAATACGTTGAAATCGCGCCCCGATGGCAAGCTGATCCTCACCACGGCCATCAGCCCGACGCCTGCCGGCGAAGGCAAGACCACGACAACCGTGGGACTTGGAGACGCCCTGAACCGCATCGGCAAGAAAGCGCTGATTTGTTTACGTGAGCCGTCATTGGGTCCCTGCTTTGGCGTCAAAGGCGGCGCTGCCGGTGGCGGTTATGCCCAGGTGGTGCCCATGGAGGACATCAATCTGCACTTCACCGGGGACTTCCATGCCATCACGTCAGCGCACAATCTGCTGTCCGCACTCATTGATAACCACATTAATCACGGCAACAAGCTCAATCTCGATCCGCGATTGATTGCGTGGAAGCGCGTCATGGACATGAATGATCGCGCATTGCGCAAAATCGTCGTCGGGCTGGGCGGCACCGCCAATGGCTTCGTGCGCGAAGATGGCTTTGACATCACCGTGGCCTCCGAGGTCATGGCCATCTTCTGTCTGGCCACGTCACTGGACGATCTGAAGGAACGCCTGGGTCGCATTGTCATCGGCTACACCCAGGGTGAGCGCAAACCGGTCCACGCCCGGGATCTGAACGCCCAGGGCTCCATGGCCGCACTGCTCAAGGACGCCATCAAGCCCAACGTGGTTCAAACCCTGGAAAACAATCTGGCATTTGTCCATGGCGGCCCCTTCGCCAACATCGCCCACGGCTGCAACAGCGTCACGGCCACCAAGACGGCGCTGAAATTGGCGGAATATGTGGTGACGGAAGCAGGCTTCGGCGCCGATCTGGGCGCGGAGAAGTTCCTCGACATCAAATGCCGCATGGCGGGGCTGAACCCCGCGGCGGTAGTGCTGGTGGCCACGGTACGCGCCATGAAATACCACGGCGGCGTCAACAAGGAGGATTTGAACAAAGAAAATCTGCCGGCCCTGGACAAGGGATTGGCAAATCTGGAACGGCATTTCACCAATATCCGCGATCACTACGGCCTGCCCTGCGTGGTCAGCATCAATCATTTCACCGCCGACACCGATGCCGAGATCAAGATGTTGCAGGAGCGGGTGCAGAAGCTGGGCGGCACCGCGGTCGTGGCGCGGCACTGGGCCGACGGCGGCAAGGGCGCGGAGGAACTGGCGCGGACCGTGGTTTCCATGGTGGAAAAATCAAAGTCAAAACATAAATACGTCTACGAAGACAACGCCAAGCTCACCGACAAGATCACCGCCATCGCCACCAAGATCTACGGCGCCGGCCAGGTCACCTTCGCCGATGCCGCGCGCAAACAACTGGACGACTGGAACAAGGATTACGGCCATTTCCCCGTGTGCATGGCCAAGACCCAGATGTCCTTCGCCGCCGATCCGTCCCTGCGCGGCGCCCCCAGCGGCCACACATTAAATGTGCGTGAGGTCCGTCTTGCCAACGGCGCCGGTTTTGTCGTCGCCGTGTGCGGCGACATGATGACCATGCCCGGCCTGCCCAAGGTACCGGCGGCGGAGAAGATTGATGTGGATTCGGCGGGGAATATTTCAGGACTTTTCTGATGCTTCGCCTCTACAACTTCGGCCCCTTCTTCAATCTCCCTGACGCCAGCCCGTTTTGCGTCAAGGTGGATGCCTACCTGCGGGCAGCCGGAATTCCTTATGAGGTCGTATCCGGTTTCGAGAACCTGCGCAAGGCGCCCAAGGGTAAACTGCCGTTCATTGACGATGACGGGAAAGTCATTGCGGACTCCGCATTCATCCTCAGCTACCTGAAGGAAAAATATGGCGATCCGCTGGATACCGGATTAACGGCGGAACAAAAGGCCGCCGCCCACGCTTTCACCAAGATGCTGGATGAAAACCTCTATTGGTGCATGGTGCATTCACGCTGGATTGACACTGCCCTGTGGCCGACCATCCGCGGCCTGTTTTTCGGCGCCATGCCGGCTCCGATGCGAATGATTCTGCCGCCGCTCATTCGCCGCGGCGTGGCCAAAAGTCTGCGCGAGCAAGTCGTTGGCCGTCACAGTCCCACAGAAATTCTGGAGATTGCCCGTCGTGACCTGCGCGCCCTGTCGGATCTTCTCGGCGACAAGCCGTACTTCTTCGGCCCGCAGGTCACCACTCTGGACACCGTCGCCTACGCCTTCCTCGCCGAGGCCATTGTGC
>JAYUHG010000421.1:0-6557 GCA_043767195.1 Gammaproteobacteria bacterium
TCAAGAAAATCGCCGCCAGAACGGAAGTGGTACGACTCAAGAAGTTACCGGAACCGCTGGCGCCGAACACCGTAGCGGATGCGCCGCTGCCGAAGGCTGCGCCGGCATCGGCGCCTTTACCCTGCTGGATCAAAATGAATCCAATCAAAGTCACGGCGGTCAGCACCTGCACTACCATTAACACTGTCTGTATCGTTTCCATTTCCTGTCCTTAGTCTTTGAACCTATTTATAATTTCTGGTCCCCGGCTTTCGCCGGGGCGACAAATTGGAGATTCCCAATCAAGCCGCCCGGCAAATTTGCACGAATTCGGCGGCCTTCAATGATGCTCCGCCAATCAGGCCGCCGTCCACATCCGCCATGGTGAAAATTGATTTCGCGTTCTCGCCCATCACACTGCCGCCATACAGGATACGCAACCCATCGGCCACATGATCATCGTGCCGGGCGATGCGCAAGCGGATGAAGGCATGCACCTCCTGCGCCTGTTCCGGCGTCGCCGTGCGCCCGGTGCCAATGGCCCAAATGGGTTCGTATGCCACCACCGCCCGGCTGAACTGTTGCGCGCCCGCGGCTTGAATTACGCAATCCAACTGCCGCGCCACCACTTCCTCCGTCTGACCCGACTCCCGCTCTGACAAGGACTCGCCCACACTCAGGATGGGAGTCAACCCGGACCCAATGGAGCGCATGAATTTTGCCGCGACCATGGCATCTGATTCCCCATGCGGGGCCGCCCGGCGCTCACTATGGCCGACCATGACGAAGCGGCAATTATAGTCGCGCAACATGGCTGCCGACACTTCGCCGGTATGGGCCCCTGCCTCGTGCTCAGACACGTTCTGCGCTCCCAACGCAATGGCGGTTCCGGCCAAGGCCGTACCGACCTCGTTCAGATAGGGGAAGGGCGCCAACAGCGCCACCTCGGCCCTGCAACCCTCGACACCAGTGCGCACTTCGGCCACCAGCGGTCGCAGAGTGGCCAGGGTGCCGTTCATCTTCCAATTGGCCGCCACCAGCGGCCGCCGGGTGGTCATGGCGGGCGAATCCTATGGGTCCGAAGGGGGCGCAACGATATAGGGGAATGTCATTGGAGTCAAAAGCCCAGGGGAAGTCACAAGTGACAAGTTATAAGTAAAGGCGAAATCGGAAGGTCGGGTGATTTCTAGCGCCTTGGTTTTTTCTTACGCGGGTCGAAACGGTGGGATTTTCTTTCCATTTCCTGCTTCGCGCTCCGTTCTGGCTTGTCTTTGTTATTTCGCAAACTCAGCATCCTTCGGGGGCTGGGTTTGGGGGGCGACAGCGGCTTTAGTCCGGCCAGTACGCGCAGTTGATCAATCTCTTGCGGGGACAGTTCCCATTGCTCCCCCAATCGCCGTTCGCGGGGCAGATTGCAGGGTCCAAAGCGCACACGGATCAAACGGCTGACTTCGATGCCCACGGCCTCCCACAGGCGGCGCACTTCGCGGTTGCGGCCCTCGGTCAATATCACGTGATACCAGTGATTGCTGAGTTCACCGCCGGCGTCGCTGACCTTGAGAAATTTTGCCGGACCGTCTTCCAGTTCCACACCCTTCACCAACAAAGCCAACTGTTCCTCGCTGGCCTTGCCACGCACACGCACGGCGTACTCGCGCTCGATCTGCCGCGACGGATGCATCAGCGCATGGGCCAGTTCGCCGTCATTGGTGAACAGCAACAAACCAGCGGTATTGAAATCCAGGCGTCCAACGCTGATCCAGCGCGCGTCCTTCAGTCGCGGCAGACTTTGGAACACAGTCGGACGGCCTTCGGGATCGGAACGGGTACAGATTTCGCCGGCGGGCTTGTGATAAGCCAGCACCTTGGGCGGCTGATCGGTTGCGGCATTGGCGGACAACAATCTGCCATCCAGTTCCACCCGATCTTTGGGGCCGACTTTGTCCCCGAGACCGGCGCGTTTGCCGTTAACGGTAATGCGTCCTTCTGAAATCCAGCCTTCGATTTGACGCCGGGAACCCAGCCCGGCGCGCGCGAGCACTTTCTGAATGCGCTCGGCGCCGGCGTCAGTCACCGTTGGCGGGGACAAAGGGCACGACGTTGTCTTCCGGTAGCGCATCATCATCGTCATTGGATTCGAAATCGTCGCCCGCATTCGCGTCCATGCCGCTCTCCGTCGTGCCGGTCTTCAGCGGCGGGAGCACCATGCCTTCAAACAAATCCGGATTCATCTTGTCGAAATCCTTGATCTCCGCCAGCGTCGGCAGATCCGACAAACTCTTCAGATTGAAGTAATCCAGGAACTGACGCGAAGTGGCGAGCAGTTCGGGCCGGCCCGGGACTTCGCGAGTGCCGACGACGCGCACCCACTCGCGCTCCTGCAGGGTCTTGATGATGCCGGTACTGACACTGACGCCGCGGATGTTTTCGATCTCGGCGCGGGTAATGGGCTGCCGGTAAGCAATGATCGCCAGGGTCTCCAGCAATGCGCGGGAATAGCGTTGCGGCTTCTCGTCGAACAGGCGATTGACCCAATCCGCATAACGAGTACGCACTTGGAAGCGGAAGCCGCTGGCCACTTCCGCCAACTCAATCCCGCGATCCGTATAGTCCGATTGCAATTGCTCCAGCGCCGTGAGGACGGCATCCCGATCCGGTCGCTCCAGATCACCCTCGAACAAGGCCAGCAGATCATTCATCGCAAGCGGCTCGCGGGAGGCCATGATCGCGGCCTCAATAATCGGCTTCAGGGTTTCGGGGTTCATGCAGCGGCCTTCACATAGATAGGCCCATTGATTTCGTTCTGCACCATATCAATCAATGACTCCTTCAATAATTCCAGGATAGCAAGCAGCGCCACCACCACGCCGGCGCGCCCCTCTTCCACCCGAAACAAGGTTCTGAACTCGATGAATACGTCAGCGCGCACCCGCTCCAGTATCAGACTCATGCGTTCACGCACCGAAAGCTGTTCCCGGTAAATGTGATGACTGGAAAACATATCCGCCCGCACCAGCACTTCGGCAAACACGCGCAACACCGAGTCCAGCGTCACTTGCGGCGGCTTCTGCAAGGTGCGGCGATCCGGGAAAGCAATGATGGTGGCAAACAGTTCCCGCTCCAGGCGCGGCAACGCATCAATATTCTCCGCGGCCTGCTTATAGCGCTCGTATTCCTGCAGACGGCGCACTAACTCGGCGCGGGGATCCTCTTCCTCCGCCTCCGCATCATTGGGGAGCGGCAGCAGCAGGCGCGATTTAATTTCCGCCAGCATCGCCGCCATGAGCAAGTATTCCCCCGCCAACTCCAGTTGCAACACTTCCATCAATTCGATGTAGCGCATGTACTGCTCGGTGATGCGCGCAACGGGAATATTGAGAATATCCAGATTCTGCCGCCGGATCAGATACAACAACAAATCCAGCGGCCCCTCAAATGTCTCCAGGAATACTTCCAACGCATCCGGCGGGATATACAAATCCTTCGGCATTTCGGTCATGGCCGTGCCGAGGACCATGGCGAAGGGCATCTCACCCTGGTCGGGATGCGTGGCAGCGGTAAATTCAGGGGCGTTAGTCACAATTTCACCCTAATTGCCCGTGAAGCGTATCTCGTGAAGCGTGAAGCGCGAAAAGACAACGTGTAACGTTCATCAAGTGCTTTACGAATTCAATTTCCATATGCAAGTTCAGATTCAGATCACGAGATACGCTTCACGTTTCACGAGATACGTTCTTTTCGAGATACGCTTCACGAACGACGAGATACGCGTTAATCATCTGTAAGAAATCCCCATTACTTCCCGCACCTCTTCCAGCGTCTCCTTCGCCGCATCCCGCGCTGCCTCGCACCCCTGACTGATGATACCGCGCACCAGATCCTTGTCCTGTTGATACTCCTGGGCGCGTTCGCGGATGGGGGCTTGCTCCTTCAATATTGCGTCTATCAACGGCTTCTTGCATTCCAGGCAGCCGATGCCGGCGCTGCGGCAACCTTCCTGTACCCATTTTTTCAAACTGTCATCGGAATAGACCTCGTGGAAATTCCATACCGGGCATTTGTCCGGATCGCCGGGGTCGGTGCGCCGCACCCGCGCTGGGTCCGTGGGCATCTTCCTGATCTTGTCCTCCACGTTGGCGGGATTCTCGCGCAACGCGATGGTGTTGCCGTAGGACTTGGACATTTTCTGTCCATCCAGCCCCGGCATCTTCGCCGCCGGCGTCAACAACGCCTTGGGTTCCGGGAAGATGATCTTGCCACCGCCTTCCAGATAACCCATCAAACGCTCACGGTCACCGATGGTAATACGCTTCTGGGACTCGATCAGCGCCTTGGCTTTTTCAAGCGCCTCGGCATTGCCCTGCTCCTGATAGCTGCGGCGCAACTCGTGGTACTGCTCATTATTCTTCTTGCCCATCTTCTTCGCGGCGGCTTCGGCCTTTTCCTCGAAGCCCGCCTCGCGGCCATAAAGATAGTTGAAGCGGCGCGCCACTTCCCGGGCCATTTCCACATGGGCGACCTGATCTTCGCCTACGGGCACATAACTCGCCTTGTAGATAATAATGTCAGCGGTCTGCAGAAGCGGATAGCCCAGGAATCCGTAAGTGGTAAGGTCCTTGGACGTGAGCTTTTCCTGCTGATCCTTGTAAGTCGGAACCCGTTCCAGCCAGGACAAGGGCGTGAACATGGACAGCAGCAGATGCAACTCCGCATGTTCAGGCACCCGCGACTGGATGAACAGCTTGGCCTGGCCGGGATTGATACCCACCGCAAGCCAGTCAATGACCATCTCCCAGACGTTGGCCTCGATCTCGCGCGGATCGGCATAGTCCGTGGTCATGGCGTGCCAATCCACCACGGCAAAAAAGCACTCATACTCGCTCTGCAATTTGAGCCAGTTTTTGAGTACGCCATGGTAGTGACCGAGATGCAGCGCGCCTGTCGGGCGCATGCCGGACATGACACGCGGATTGCCGGGTGTTGCCAAGGATCCTTCCTCCCCAAATCGTGGATCGGCGGCGATTATACACTGGCCATCGGCAGCGCCCCGGACTAACACCGAGGCGCTTAGGTCATTGATTTGGAAGGCGCCCGGTGGACGCTGGAACCCCGGCCCCTATAATGGCCAGGGTTTTGAACCCCATCGCTCCGATGCAAAAAGCAGGTTTGGCAACATGAAGTTTCTCGTGGACTTTCTTCCAGTGCTGGCCTTCTTCATTGCCTTCTACATCCCCAGCGACCGGGAGCAGGCGATCTATGTGGCAACCGCAGCGGCGATTATCGCCTCCGGCATTCAGATCGCCGGACTCTGGCTGATGAAGCACAAGATCGAAAAGATGCACATCGTCACCTTCCTGTTGATCCTGGTGTTGGGTGGCGCCACCCTGGTGTTACAGGATAAAACCTTTATCAAGTGGAAACCTACGGCGGTGAACTGGCTGTTTGCGCTGGTGTTTCTGGGCAGCCAGTTCATCGGCGAGAAACCCCTGGTGCAGCGCATGATGGAACAGGCGCTGCAAATGCCGCGCCCCGTGTGGCTGCGGCTTAATCTGAGTTGGGTGGTGTTCTTCCTGGTCATGGGCGCTGCGAACTTGTATGTGGCATTCAATTTCAGCGACGAGATCTGGGTCAACTTCAAGATGTTCGGGATCCTGGGGCTGACATTTGTATTTGTGATTGCTCAGTCGCTGTTCCTGTCCCGCTACATGGAACAACCCAAGCGCGACGGCAACGGTGGAAGTAACTGATGCTTTACGCAATCCTGTGTGAAGACACCCCGGGCAGCCTGGAAAGCCGGCGCCGGCTGCGTCCACTGCATGCCGAACGGCTGCGCCAATTACAGCATGCGGGCAGGCTAATCATGGCCGGCCCGTTCCCCGCCATTGATGCACCGGATCCGGGGGCGGCGGGATTCAGCGGCAGCTTGATTGTGGCCGAATTCGAGAATCTGGCGGCGGCAACCCAATGGGCGGAGGCGGATCCGTTCCGCCTGAATGGCATTTACGCCAGGATCACCGTGCGTCCCTTTAACAAGGTGTTACCGGATTAAGACGATGGATCGAGTGGCGGCAATTCGTGAACGTGTGCAACGGGCACTCACCCCTGCACAGTTGGAGATCCGGGATGATTCCCACCACCATGCCGGTCACGCTGGCCATGGCGGCGCCGGACATTTCAGTGTGCTGGTGGTATCGGAGCAGTTTCGCGGTCGAAATCTGGTGCAGAGACATCAGTTGGTCTATCAGGCCGTGGCCGATTTGATGCCGGCGGAGATCCACGCCTTGAGCATTCAGGCCCACACACCGGACGAATGGCCATCAGCGAAGGTCTGAAACCATTCCTGAAGTGGCCTGGCGGCAAATACCGGTTGGTGGAACGGATCCGCGCCGCATTGGGTCCGGGTCTGCGGCTGATTGAGCCTTTCGCGGGCTCCGGCGCGGTATTTCTGAACTCGCCGTATGAGCGCTTCATCGTCGCCGACAGCAATCTGGATCTCATTGATCTTTACTCCCGGCTGGTGGAAGAGGGTGATGCATTGATTGATGCCAGTCACGAGTTATTCCGGCCGGAGAATAATG
>JAYUHG010000422.1:0-2776 GCA_043767195.1 Gammaproteobacteria bacterium
AACATGACGCCGAGCTTCAGGAACGTGGAGAGATAATCCCGCGGCGCCAGCAGCAGCCATACCGGCAGCACCGCGGCGGCGAAGCCGTAGATCATCACAAACCAGGCGCAGGCCATGCCGTTCCATTGAAACCAACTGGCGATTTCGTTGTTGCCCGCCACCCAGCCGCCGCCAGCCACACACATTAAAAGGAGAACGATGCCGATGGCCGTGCCTTCCAGCACCCGTCCCGGTCGTATGCCGCGCATGTACAGCCCCACCAGCATGGCCGCCGGGATGGTGCCCAGCACCGTGGCCGTGGCCCAGGCGCTGTGCTTCATGGCATTCACAATTACCAGGCCGAGTACCGCAATCAGAATAGTCATAATGAGCATGACGGCGGTCATGGCCGCCCAGCCACCCACTGGGCCCAGTTCATCCCGCGCCATTTGGCCCAGACTGCGGCCATCGCGGCGGGTGGAACAAAACAGAATCACCATGTCCTGGACGCAGCCGCCCAGCACGGCGCCGGTGAGTATCCACAATGTGCCTGGCAGATAACCGAATTGCATGGCCAGTGTAGGGCCAATGAGCGGGCCGGGTCCGGCGATGGCGGCGAAGTGATGGCCGAATACCACCCAGCGGTGGGTGGGGATGAAGTCCCGGCCATTGTTGAAGCGCTCCGCCGGGGTGGCGCGGGTGGGGTCCAGAACCAGCACTTTGGCGCAGATCCAGGCGCTGTAGAAACGATAGGCCACCAGATACACACACACCGCGGCGGCAATGAACCAGATGGCGTTAATCGTCTCGCCGCGATGGGTGGCGATGGACCCCACGGCCCAGGCCCCGATAGTGGCGATACCCCCCCAGAGCGCCAATTGGTGTAGAGACATTTTCATGGTGTGCCCCGTCCGGATGTGAACCAGTTGGCAAATTCTACCAGCAGCCGACCGGAAGCCAGCGGTAAACACAGGATAGGCGTTGCATTAGGGCCGGAATAAAATGGATAATCACCGAATCCGGTGATCTTTTGGGCCGGAAAAACGAACCCCAAGAAAAAGCGGGCCGGCTTTAGAATCCGGCCCCAGGAGAAAAGAAATGACTCAGATTCGCAATGTGTTACTCGGTCTGCTGATCCTCGCACTGTCCGGTTGCGCCACGATGGGAGAGGCGCCCAATCAATGGATGTGTGCCGCTGCCGGTGCGCTGGTGAGTGGTGGTCTCGCTGCCGCCGCCGGTGGCGAGGAGGGCGGTGCCCTTGCGGGTGCTGCGGTCGGTGCCGCGCTCGGGTATCTCGCGTGCAATGAAGGTGCGCCGAAACCGGAACCCAAGATGGAGCCGAAGCCGGCCCCGGCGCCGCAGCCTGAACCGGAGAAGGATTCCGATGGTGACGGCGTGCTGGACAGCAAGGATCAATGCCCCGGCACCCCGCGCGGCACCAAGGTGGACAGCCGTGGTTGCCCAGAGATACCGGATCTGACTGGCGTCAATTTTGATACGGACAAGGCCACATTGCAGGATTCCGGTGTACGGATTCTGGATCAGGCCGCCGCTGTGTTGAATGCCAACCCCCATGTGGGCGTGACCATTGTCGGCCACACCGACAGCGTGGGTTCGGATGAATACAATCAAGGCCTGTCGGATCGTCGCGCGGAGACTGTGCGCGCGTACCTGGAGTCCAAGGGCGTCGGCAATAGCCGTATGTCTGCGTCCGGTCGTGGTGAAGGCAGCCCTGCGGCCAGCAACGACACGAAGGAAGGCCGTGCGGCCAATCGGCGAGTGGAGTTGACCGCAAAGCCGATGTAATTCGCCAAACATCGGCGCTATGGGTATAGAAGGGGCGGTGGCCATTGGCCATCGCCCCTTCGCTTTTTTGGGGGCTATAATCCCCAACCAACTGTCACAGCAGGGGAGATAGGGCCATGGGAATCGGAACCATAGTATTTCTGGTGATTGTCATCGGTTTGGGTTTATACGCGGTGGGCATTTATAACGGTCTGATTGCCGGGCGTAATCAATTCAAGAACGCCTTCGCGCAAATTGACGTGCAGTTGCAGCGTCGCTATGACTTGATCCCCAATCTGGTGGAAACCTCCAAGGCCTATCTGGCCCACGAGCGCCAAACCCTCGAAGCGGTGATTCAAGCGCGCAACCAGGCGCAAACCGCGGCCCGGGCCGCCGCCGCCAAGCCCGACGACGGGGCTGCTATCGCTGCCCTGAGTTCGGCTGAAGGCGCGCTGACCGGCACCCTCGGTCGTTTCTTCGCCCTGGCCGAGGCCTATCCGGACCTGAAGGCCAACCAGACCATGCAGCAACTCATGGAAGAGCTGTCCAGCACGGAAAACAAGGTGGCCTTCTCGCGCCAGTTCTTCAATGACGCGGTGATGAGCTACAACAACCAGCGACAGCAATTTCCCAATGTGCTGATTGCCGGTCCATTCGGCTTCCAACATGCCGAAATGCTGGAGCTGCAGAACAAAGAGGCGCGTGAGGCCGTCAAGGTCAAGTTCTAGGCAGCGTTCCTCCGGAACCGAGCGACAGCCAGCCATGAATGCGGTGTCGGGTAGTGCCTCAGGTTGAAATTGCGATTTCGGCGCCGGCTGTCATTTCGTCCGGCCCAGGCTGTCATTTCGAGCACAGCGAGAAATCTTGCTGTTTAACGCCACCCGTGACCGCAAGATCCCTCGGCAACTGCTCCTGGCGTTGCTCTCGGTCTCCGCTCCCGGCTCGACTCTACCGGGTACATCCTTGTACCCGTACCTCCCACGCGCCGCTCCTGCACATCCTGTGCCCGCGG
>JAYUHG010000423.1:0-6508 GCA_043767195.1 Gammaproteobacteria bacterium
TACACCCAGCAGTCCGGGTTCTTCCCCACCATGCCCGGCGTCACCCATGTGCCGTTCCCGAACGAGTACCGCCCTTTGTTCGCCGGCGCCGATCAGGGGCAGGCGGTGCTGGATTATATGGAGCAGTTGTTTCGGCATAACGTGCCGGCGAAAGAAGTGGCCGCCGTGCTCATTGAACCCATCCAGGGCGAGGGCGGGTACCTGGTGCCGCCGGACAGTTTCCTGCCTGGCCTGCGCGCGTTATGTGATCGGCACGGTATTTTGCTTATCGCCGATGAAGTGCAATCCGGGGCCGGACGCACGGGCAAATGGTTTGCCTGCCAACATTGGGGCGTACGCCCGGACATTATCACGCTGGCCAAAGGCATCGGCTCCGGAATGCCCATTGGTTTGATCGTCGGACGGCGCAAGCTGCTGGAGCAATTGCCCGTGGGTAGTCATGGCAATACCTTCGGCGGTAATCCGGTGTGCTGCGCGGCGACGCTGAAGACCCTGGAACTGATCGAGAAGCAATATCTGGAGCAGGCGCGCCACATGGGCGAACACCTGATGCGCGGCTTGGTGAGCCTGCAACAGGAGTTGCCGTGTATTGGCGCCGTGCGTGGGCACGGACTCATGATCGGAATGGAATTGATTACTGACGCGACGAGCCGCACACCGGCTTCGGAGCTGTGCACTGCATTGCTGCGCAGCGCCTGGCGTCATGGTCTGTTACTGCTGTCCTGCGGTGTCAGCACCGTGCGCTTCATGCCCCCGTTATGCGTGACACCGGCGCTGGCGGACGAAGCCCTGCAAATTCTGCGCACAGCCTTGCTCGAAGTCAGCGCTGACAAAGGATGATGCCATGAAGATTCCGTGGCGCGGGTTGTTGCCCGCGATGTTGCTGACTTGTATAAGCGCCCCCGCGGTAGCCCAGTGGGAAAAAGTGCTGAAGCAGGTGAATGTGCCCCATCATTATTATTATCGGGAGATGTATCTGCCCCAGATCAGCGGAGGGCCGGATTCCGTGGACTGGTCCGCGGACGGCAAGTCCGTGATCTATGCCCGGCAGGGCTACCTGTGGCGCCAGTCCCTGGATGCCGGCATGGCGGAACAGTTGACTGAAAGCGAGGGCTATGACTTTCAGCCCGATGTGGCGCCGGACGGGACACAGGTGATATTCGCCCGCGACCGCAAGGAGGCCATTGAATTACACCTGCTTGATCTCGGCACTGGCAAGGTAAAGGCAATTACGCAGGGCGGCGCGGTGAATGTGGAACCGCGCTGGTCACCGGATGGAACGCAACTGGCCTGGGTATCCACGAGCGACAATGGCCGGTTCCAGATCTATATGGGAGCGCCGGAAAATGGAACCTTGCGACCGCAGCGTCTGCGCACGGAACGCCAAAGCCGCGCGCCCCGTTATTACTACAGCGAATACGATCATGAACTCAGTCCCACTTGGTCACCGGATGGCAGTGAGCTGATTTTCATCACCAATCCCGAGACCCGTTATGGCACCGGTGGATTGTGGCGCGCTGCCCTCACCGGCGGTGGCGCCATGCGACCCGTGCGCATTGAAGAAACCACCTGGAAGGCGCGACCGGACTGGAATCCAGACGGACGCCGTGTGATCTACTCCTCTTATCTGGGGCGCCAGTGGCATCAACTCTGGATGACAACCGCCGATGGTGGCGATCCGTTGCCGCTGACCTATGGCGATTTCGATGTCACTGGCGCGCGCTGGTCGCCGGAGGGGAATCGTGTCGCCTACATTTCCAATGCGGGTGGCAGCAACCAGCTCTGGATCCTGGATCTGTCCCGAGGTGGTGAGCGTCGTCTCGTCGCCCAGGGGGAGAGAAAATATCTGCAACCCCGGGGCGATCTGGAACTGGAGATCAGAGACGAACGCGGCCAGCCGGTGGCCGCGCGCATTGCCGTGCGCAATGCCGCCGGTCGTTATTTCAATGGCGAAGACGCCTGGGCCCATGCCGCCGATGGTTTTGATCGCCGCAACACCCGCGCTACGTTCCGGTATTTTCCCAGCGGCGGGAAATCCCGGTTGACCCTGCCGGCGGGCAAGTATGAAGTCACGGTCTGGCGCGGACTGGAGCATCACATTGCCAGGCAAACCGTAACCGTGACGGCGGGGAAATCCGTCGCGCTGGTTTTGGAACCGAAGCCCATGAATTTGCCGCAGTCCTGGTCTGAATGGTCCAGTGCCGATCTGCATGTCCACATGAACTACGGCGGCACCTATCGCAACACACCGCAGTGGCTGGCGCTGCAAGCGGAGTCAGAGGACCTGGATATGGTCTACAACCTGATCGTGAACAAGGAGCAGCGCATTCCTGATATGGAATATTTTTCCACCCAGCCGGATCCGGATTCCAGCGACGGTGTGCTGGTCCTGCACGGTCAGGAATTTCACACCAGCCTGTGGGGACATTTGGGTCTGCTCGGATTGAATAGCCATTACCTGATCCCGGACTATGCCGCCTACGCCAATACCGCCGCGGCGAGCCCATTCCCCAGCAACAGTGTCGTGGCCGATCTGGCCCATGCACAACAGGCCCTGGTGGGCTATGTACACCCCTTTGACACCTTGCCGGATCCAACCGTAGAAGAATCCCTGGCCAACAGCCTGCCCGTGGATGTGGCGCTGGGGAAAGTGGATTACTACGAGGTAGTTGGTTTCAGTGACCACAAAGTCAGCGCCGAGGTATGGCACCGGTTATTAAATTGCGGTTTCCGCATCAGCGCCGGCGCCGGCACCGATGCCATGGCGAACTTCGCGTCATTGCGCGGTCCGGTGGGGCTGAATCGGGTCTATGCGCATTTGCCAGACCAGGCGACGGACACTGCCGCCCGACGCGATGCATGGTTGGGGGCGCTGAAGGCCGGCAGCACCTTTGCCACCAATGGCCCATTATTGCAATTCACTCTGGCGGACAAAGGGCCGGGTGAAACCCTGTCTGTGCCCCAAGGGAAATCCAGTTTGGAATATCGCGGCATGTTTCGATCCATCGTCCCGATCCAGCACTTGCAGATCCTGGTCAATGGCAAGGTGGTGAAGGAACTGGAAACCGGAGCCGATGGCATGGGCGCGGATTTTTCCGGCACACTGGAAGTGGCGGGTGGCGGCTGGGCCTTGTTGCGCGCTTATAGCGATGATAACGCCGCTGAAGTTTTTGATCTCTATCCCTATGCCACCACGACGCCGGTGTGGCTGGAGAGCGGCGATAAGTCCGTAGCCGGACAATGCGACACGACTTATTTCCTGGCCTGGGTGGATCGCATCCAGTCGGTGGTGGAAAACCATCCTGATTTCAACACGGACGCGGAAAGAGATCGCCTGCTTAGCGACGTCGAGCAGGCGCGCGAGGTTTATCTGCATTTGGCCCAGTAACAGGCGCCCCCGGTTTTGCGCTGAGGATGAGCGCCAGTTTTTCCTGGCGGCTCAAAGACTTGATGGCAAACTCACGCTTGCAGGCGGTGGAACGGCTGGCCGCTGATTCTTGATAGACCAGGGACACTGGCAATCGTGAGCGTGTATAGCGGGCGCCCAAGGCCGGATCAGAATTGTGTTCGCTGACACGTCGCTGCAGGTCTCGCGCCACGCCGGTATAGAGCGTCCCGTCGGCGCAGCGCAGGATGTAGACGTTCCAGGGTAGTTTGGCCACTGCGGTCATTTCACATGGCCGGCGCGTCGCAGTTGGTCCTGATAAGCGCGCAGGGTTTGCCCAAGCTGAACCACCAATTGTTCCAATTCCGCCGGCTCGATAATCAGCGGTGGCGTCACCATGATCCAGTCGCCGAAACGACCGGCGTAAGTGCGGCGCGCATATATAAGGAGTCCATGCTCCCGGCCTAACAGACTGATCTCCTTGGGTACGTCCAGATGCCGGGGCAACATGGTCCTGGTCACCGGATCGGCGACGATCTCAATGGCGTTAAACATGCCGAGGCCGCGCACGTCGCCAATAATGGATATTTCTTTTTGCAGTCCGCGCAATTTCCGCCGCAATAACTCCCCGTTTATTTCCGCGTGTTCCGCGAGACCCAAGCGCAAGGTTTCCCGCAACACTGCCAACCCCACGGCGCAGGCCAGCGGACTGGATTTCTGGGTGTGGCCAAAATGGAATCCGCCGGCTGCAACCACGGTGTCCACCATGGCATTGGGCGCCAGGAATCCGGCGATGGGGTGATAGCCGCTGCCCAGCCCTTTGGCTAGCACTACAAGATCAGGCTGGGAATCCGGCCAGCGATGCGAAGCAAGGAAGCGGCCGCTGCGCCCGATGCCACTCATCACTTCATCGTGGATCAGCAACACACCGTAAGCAGTGCAGATTTCACGCATGCGCTGGTAATAAGTCGCGGGCGCGAAACTGGCGCCGCCGGTGAGACCCATCACCGGTTCCAGAATAAACGCCAACACCGACTCCGGTCCTTCTCTCTCAATCGTGTCCCGCAGCGACTCCGCGCATTGAGCCGCATCTTCGGCGTGGCTCAGTCCCGGCGCGGGGCGATAACTGAACGGCACCGGCACGCGCGGCCAGTGTTGCAACATGGGATGCAACGGACTGTTATCCGGATCTTCAGATAAAGCCTGAGTCGCCAATGTGCTGCCATGGAAGGCCGGCAACCGACTGATGACTTTGTAACGCGAGGCCTCGCCCCGGGCCACGGCATACAGCCGCGCGAATTCAATTGCCTTCTCCACGGCCTCCGCGCCGCTGGAAACAAAAAACGCGCGCTCGTGTCCCGGCCCGGCCTGGGTCGTGAGCAAATCCGCAAGCTGAATATTCGCTTCGCTTTCCAGGTAAGCGGGATAACTGAAGCAAACACGGAGCGCCTGCTCACCCATGGCCGCAATCACCGCCGCATTACCATGTCCCAGATTCACGGCCACAGGCCCCGAGGTCATGTCCAGATACTGATTACCATCGGTGTCCCAGATATACACACCCTCAGCTTTGGCGACCCGCGGCAAAGAAGGTGTCCCCGGCGTCAACCAGAAGTGCTGCACACCGCCGCCCCTGGGCGCGGCGCCGATCACATTGCTTGATGCCATCCGGGTTTTCTCAGTCACTGAAATTTCCCAAGATCTCGATTAACAACACCGGGAAATGCGGCTCCATTTCTGTTCCTGCTGCTGACGCAGGAATTCCTGGGCGCTGAGTGGCAGTGTTGAGGCATGAGATGAACGCATGTGTTTGAGATAGCGCTCATAGGCATCATCTCCGGACAGCCGGCGCAGCAGAGACCAGCCACCGGTGGCCATGGCCTGCACGCGGTTCCAGAGATGACTTATGCGGTTGCCGGCCATGGGATCAGCGCGCCACAGCCGTAGCCAGCTCGAGGGTCGCTGGTACATAGGCTGACTCGGACAGTGGCGGCACCGGGCGACCGGACACCTGGCGCCAAGACACGCGCAGCATGTCAATGATGACCACCCACAGCAGCGTGGCAAAAATTACCGCCAGCGCCGCATCAATGCGCTGACCCAGGATCAGTTGCGGCGCCACCGCGGCTTTGGCCGCCGGCAATGTGCCCGCCGCCAGTTTCGCCGCCATATCCGCCGCTCCGGACAGGAAGCCGATGGCGGGATTGGCGCTGAAGGTTTTCTCCAGGGCGCCCCAGGTGCAAATCACGGCCAGCCAGGTCAGCGGCAGCCCGGTGATCCAGGCATATCGCAAGCGTCCCATCTTGATGAGAATGCCGGTGGCCACGCACAGCGCAATGCCGGCCAGCAACTGGTTCGAGATCCCGAACAGCGGCCAGAGAATATTCACGCCACCCAAGGGGTCCTGCACTCCTTGAATAAGGAAATAGCCCCAGGCGGAAACAAAGATCAGACTGGAGATCACCGTCATGGGATAGGACGACACATCGCCCATGGGTTTCCACACATGCTTGAGCACATCCTGCAACATGAATCGCCCGACACGGGTACCGGCATCCAGGGTCGTTAAGATAAACATGACTTCAAACATGATGGCGAAGTGATACCACATGGCCAGCAGTGTGCCGCCGAAGGTGTTGCTGAAGATGGTGGCCATGCCCACGGCCAGGGACGGCGCGCCACCGGTGCGGGCGAACAGTGTGGTCTCGCCCATTTGCTGAGCAAGTCCGCCCATCTGCTCGACACTGACCGGGAAACCCCAACTGGAAATGGTCGCCACCGCTTCCGCAGCGGTTGCGCCCACCACGCCTGCCGGACTGTTGATGGCGAAGTAGATGCCGGGATCCAGCACACACGCTGCGATCACCGCCATCACGGCGACAAAGGATTCCAGCGCCATACTGCCGTAGCCCACCATACGGATGTCCCGTTCCGAACTGATTAACTTGGGTGTGGTGCCGGAAGACACCAGAGAATGGAACCCGGAAATAGCGCCGCAGGCGATGGTGATGAACACAAACGGAAACAGTGTGCCTTTGAAAATGGGACCGGTGCCGTCAATGAACTGGGTCAGTGCCGGCATCTTCATGTCCGGCGCCAGCACGATGATGGACACCGCCAGCA
>JAYUHG010000424.1:0-6507 GCA_043767195.1 Gammaproteobacteria bacterium
ACCGGTGTGGCTTGCCTATCCCATGAGTATGGCGGATAGCACCTTGCCCCAGGATTGGTCGGTCACGGCGGATAGCCTGGCCTTGTGGTTGGCCATTCACCTGAAAGCCGAGGCGTTGCTGCTGGTGAAGTCGGCATCGCTGCCGGATGATCGGCGTGACATTGAATCACTGAGTTCAAACGGATTATTGGATGGATATTTCTCAGTCTTAGCCGATCAGTATGTGGGGGAGATTCGCTGGCTTTGTGCGGATGAAAGTGCGCAATTCAGCGTCAGCGCGAAACCGGGGCAGTCATTGGCGTCATGCCGTTGAAAATGGCATTCCATGATGTTACCAAACCGGCCTAGCGGAACTCCTCCAGTATCGCGCCGGGGAGATCGGTGCTGAGCACAGCCTGGCGCGGTTCAAACAGCACACGCAGGAAGAGGAGTCCGGCGCTTTCATCGTACTGCGGCGATTCCCGCCGTGAAAAGCTAGCGCCCAACTGCACGTGGTCGCTGAGCCTGATCGCGCCATGCAGCTCGGCGGTGTAAGTCCAGCCCCAGGTGCGGCTTCCGGCATAGCTGCCGAAGTCCGAGAATCCATCCAGTGGGACCATTGGCGCCGTGGCCTCACGCTTGAAGGCACGACCCCCATCGAAATGGCCCTTCACCATAGCCTGCCTGTTCTCCGCGGTTTGAAAATCCAGTGTCGCCTTGGCCTGCCAGAAGGTTTGCGGACTGAAGTACCCGCCATGCCCCGGGGTAAAGTGGCTGGAATTATGGTCATAGTGATCGTATGACGCGCTGACGCCAGCAACCGTGTAATCCATGCCGGCAATGCCCAGATCGCGTCCCACATTAAGCGTGGCGGCCGCGTGGTCATTGTCTCGTACGCGTTTGCCGTCAATGTGCTCCGCAGCCACGCGACCACTCACGCTGAATCCGTGTGGCAGGGACTTGTAGCCGGAGCCCTCAATACCGCTCCCGCGTACCGCGCCCCAAGTCCTGCCATTGAATGGTGTGGCGGGAAGAAAATTGTCCAGCCGCATACCGGTGTAAGACAGGATGGATTCACGGATCGGACGAACGAACAGGGCGACCCGATAGTTGCCGCCCGACAGGTGTTGCTGCAACGAAATGCGCCCGATGGGCTGAGAACCGACAGACCCGCCAGCCAGTCGCAGACCGATAGCGGCTTCAAGATCCAGGCTTGATTCCCGGCGCCAGGACAGTAGTGGCTCAACACCGGATACATGACCATGGACTCCATCAATACGCAAAGTGCCGGCCGCCGCATCTGCCAGTGTGTCGAAATTGGGCGCGGCGTCATCGAACCCGAGCGCCCCGACAAGCAGGCTGCGCGACAGGGTGTCGCGGGATCCGCGGTCCAGCCCGCCGCTGTCCAGAAAATGGGAATCCACCCGCACCCTGATCTCGGAGCGCGAATCCAATGGCCACGCAGCCTCCGCACTCTGCACCGTGTCCTGCAATCTGGAAAGCCCTGGCTGGCCGGATTTATCCCGCAAGGCGCCGTACCAGGTCGCGCGCGGGGATCCCGCACTGCCCAATTGTGCGAAGGTGTCAGGGGCTAAGTCTCCAGCCAGCAGAAAGCGTTTGTGGGAGAACGCATTGCGCGCCCGGTGCGCACGGACCAGCGTGGCCAGGGGTTCAGTGATTGCCAGAACGTCAAGTTCCCGCTCCCGGTGTGCGGCGACAAGACTGTTCAGCAGACCATCAGCGCTTTCATCATCAGGCGCCTCATTGTATAGCGCACGAAACCTGTCAGCTGCGGAGTGTGGGTCTCCCGACTGGAAATGTGCCCATGCGGCACCGAGCCGCGCGTAACGTGGCAAGTCTCCGTATTGTTCTGCTGCTGTGAACAACTCCAGCGCCTGGGTCGGGTTCTGCAACGCGGCAGCCGCTTGCGCGAGTCCGATGGTTGCTTCGCGCAGCAGTGCGGCCCGCTCTGGCTTGGACTCCGGCAACCCCCAAGCGAGATCGCGTGCGTCGGCGTATTGCTTCGACTGTAATGCGCACAGTGCAAGACCATGCAGCGGATCCGCCAGCAGGGGTTCCCATTCATGCGCTTTTCCAAACCACATGGCGGCCGCCGCCGTGTCCTGCTGTTGCAGGAAACTCCATCCGGCCAGCAGCGCCGTGCCGGTATCGCGACGTTCAATGACTCGGTCCGCCAAATCCGACAGCAGAAGCGCAAATTGTCCCAGGCCCGCGGTCTGACTCGCAGCAACCAGGGCTTGGACACCAGCTCCATACAACAGCGTTTGAAATTCCGATTCGATCTCCGTGGGCCGGTCGGCGGCGGACTCCCTGCGGACGAGGGCATCCCATGCCGGATCGGTCAGCCAATTTCTTGCCTTTTGCAATGTGGCCAATCGATCGGCGGGGCGGCAGTCCGGGATCAGACGCGCAAAGATGGTGTCAAGACGCGCCGACAGTTGCAGCGCCACGGCGGCTTCCGCCGCCGCCCATGCCCAATCCACATGCTCACAGGAGAAAAGTTCCGGATGCCGGCTTTCGGCTAGCAACAAGGCGGAACTGTCGTTGGCGGCAATCGCGCTGCGGATACTGGCTTCGCGCAGCCCAGTCTCGGCCAGCATGATCATCCGGGACGGCGGTTTCCATTCCGGGTAGGTGGTCCGGAGTTCGCGCACGGCTGCAAGGAGTGCGCCGAATTGCCGCTGTTGCAGCATTGCCCACAGTGCTGCCTCATCCGGCGCGAAAGCGGTTGGAGTTGGCGAGGGTGGCGCAGGAGCCGGGGACGGAGTTTCAGTGTCGGGAACCGCTTGTTCCGGTTCGGTCGTCGGTGGAGCCGAAACGCTCGACGCAGATTGATGCACGGTTTCGTGTGCCGGCTCGACGCGGAGAATATTCGAAGGCGTCACGCGTTTCTCCAGCACCGGACTCGCGCTGTCTGCAGACAGGACCGGACTGAGTAGCATGCCTGCCATCGCAAGCAGGGGGATTTGCCGGAGCAGGCTGATGCGAACCATGCCGCTCACCTATCCGGAGTTTGGCGGACATCCGCCTGCATGATCCTGCACATCAACCACAGGGCAGTAGTGTAATAATCGGCATCGGGATCCAGCGGCGGCAGCGCTATACGGGCACGACTACCTTGCATCAGCGCCAGGCGGGAAATAGCCCTGATGCCGGCGCCGGCGTTGTAGGAGTCAATACTGTCATTGGTCAGGTCCGTCCATGCCGGAAGGAAACGCGCGCCGGAGAAGTATCCCCAATAATCGCGAAAGGGTGAAAGCAGTTCCGGCGTGTCCAGGCGCGCCCACATCAGGTAAAGCGGAATACGGACCGCATCGTAGCCGAATCTTTGTGGAAAATCCGCCGCCGGCGCCAGTGTCCCGCCAACGGAAAGCCAGTCCGGGGGCAAGCCCCAGCGCCCAAAATGTGCCTCACGCAGTAATGCCAGTCCCGTGTTCCGCAATTCATTCCACTCCGGCGCCGGGTCTACGTCGTCCAGCGCGCTGAATGCCGGGAACACCCAGTAGGACAAATTGACGATGGACCCGTCCGCACTTTCAAACCCTTCCATGCCCGGCAGCAACACCGGTCCGCGCCCATCCTGCCGTAGCAGAAGTGTGCGAATATCCCGGGCCAGATTCCGGCTCTGCTCCAGATAATCGGCGTTCTGCCAGCGCCTGGCGGCGCGCGCCAGCGCCCAGGCAACCAGCAAGTCGCCATCGGTGGCATTGTTTGCATCCGTTACACCGGCGCCGGGTGTCCAGGACCAGGACAGCAGCCGGTCCGGGCGCGTTTGCAGGTGAGTCCGGGTCCAGTTCCATGCCAGCGCGAACGATTCCGGGTCGTCGTAATGCACGGCGAGCAGCAGTGCGATGCCCTGACCCTCGGAATGGGAAATGTCATGGTTTCCCGGGTCCACGACACGCCCATCCGCTTCCATAAACCGCTGCCGAAATCGGTTCCACTCACTCGCGCCATCAGGAGCGCGGCTGCAAGCGGCCAGCAGCGCCGCGGCCAGAAATACTGCAAATGTTGATGACTGCGCTACACTCACGGTTTGACGAACGATAGATCCCGACTTGCACATGGCAGAAGACAAAAAAACCGACGCTGACGCTCCGCAAAGCATGGACTCTCTGCTGATGCAGCAAGCCCGGCTTGAATCCACGATCCGCGAGCAGTTCCGCAAGATCCTGACGGTCATGTTCACGGACCTGAAGGGCTCCACCACCATCACGGAAACCCAGGGCGACCTGGTCAGCCGTATGATGATCCGGGAACACAACGAAATAGTCATGTCCGCGATTCGCGACAACAGTGGTGTCTTTGTCAAATCCATCGGCGACGGCACTCTTTCCTATTTTGAACGGGCGCAGGACGCGTTACGCGCTGCAGTCCGCATCCAGCAGGGCATGGATGCCCTGAACATGGAAAAGAAATTCAGCGCCCTGGTGCTGGTTCGCATCGGCATGCACACCGGGGCGTGCTTTCTGGAAAATGGCGATCTGTTTGGAGATACGATCAATACCGCCTCGCGTTTTGAATCCTCGGCCCATCCCGGCGAGATTCTTCTGTCCGCGGACGCATACAATGCCCTGTCCGCCAAGGGCGAAATCTACTGTCGCTTTGACCGGGTCGTCACGCTCAAAGGCAAGAAGGACACCTTCGACGCCTTCCGCGCATTCTGGAACCCCGACGAGATCGAAAAGGACAAGACGGCAGTCACAACCGATGCCGCTGTCACACGCCCACCGACGTCCAAAGTCAGATTGGCGCTGCTGATCCTCATTCCGGCACTCATTGTGTTGCTGCTCGCACTGCGCGGGCCGGTTGGCAAGCTCATGCACCGGGGCGAAGAGACGCGCACAATACAGCACACGCTTTCAGACTCACCCTGATTTCCCTGCCTTGGACGCATCGCGTCCGAGCTTTCTGCTCATCCGGTAGCGCAACAGCGCAGCGTACAGCGCCCAGGCCAGCGCAGAGGCGAGCAGCACCAATAGCGCGTAGTAGGCCAGAGGGTGGGTGTACAGGAACGATTCCAGCGCGGACACCTCATTTCCCTTGCCGGTGGTGTACGTATGCTCGGCCCGCAGACTCGTGACAAGGGGCTCGTCGTACTGCGGCCCCATGTCCACCAGTGCGATGCCGCCCATGATCTGGCCCTGCACCTGCGGCTCCAGCAACGCCTCGGTGAGCGCGTAAATATCGCGCGGCTCTTCGGCGGCCACGAGCATGACACTGCGTCCGGCAAGATAGGGAGATTCGAATTGCAGCAGCAAGGCCTGGTTCGGCCCGAGGATCCCGGTTTGGGTACTGTGCGCAAAGGAGTACGAGCCGGCCCAGTCACGCACGATGGGATAGGAAACGCTTGATTTGCCATCGGCCACCAAGGGCGATTTGGCCTGCATTTCCTTCGGCAGGAGCGCTGGACGCCCCAGCACCAACACATCGCCCTGCCACCCGGTCGGGGGTTTCGTTGTTACCCGCAACGACAGCAGCGGGAAACCGTTCTTCTGCGTCATCATGCCGATGAGATTGAACGCCGCGGAGATGGAATACGGCGAGGGGTCGGGAAGAAACACCACGGATTCATATCCATCCGGCCAGCGCGTGAACGGAAACCCGTTGAGCATGAACAATTCCATCTTCGGCATTTCCACGAAATGCGGCATGTTGGGGAATGTGAGCGTGGAGGTCTCGAACATGGTCAGGAACAGATTGCCGGTCAACAGCGGGCAGCTCTCGGCGGCGGGATGCAATTCAATACCCAGGGAAATGACATTGCGGCCCGGCTTGAACAGAAACGTGGGAATGTCCACCTGGTACCTGGAGAAGGCACCTCCGTCCTGGTCGCCAAGGCGTATGGCGCGCACGGTGATGTCGTTGACGACGATGTTGAGCGCCGAGTCCGCGCGCGCGCCGGCACCGTAGGCAAAATTGAGCAGCAGTTTGGCCGTCAGGTTCTGCTGGATCATGAAGTCCGCCGGCAGGCGGAAGCTGATTTCCCTGCCACTGGGATTGATGCCCTGGAACGTCGCGGTCGGCAGGTTCAGCGTCTTGAAATCATAGGTCTTGCCCGCCTCGAGTACTTCGCGCCCGGCATAGGCCGGAATGTCCGGAACCTGAATCGCGAAGGCGTTCATTTCCTGGGAGCCGGGGAACCCAACCGAGATGTTGGCAAAGGTCTCGGCGGCCAGTTTTACATGGTCATGCTCCTTGCCGGTGATCACCAGCAGCGCATGGGTCGGATCGGCGCCGCCATCAGCCAGAGGTAACGGAAATATCTTCAGATAGCCGCCGCTGGAATCGCCCAGCGACAGCCCGGCGCCATCGAGCAGCGACCGGACAAACGCCTCGCGCCCGACCACGACGTTGTCCTGTCCCGGTTGCGGCTCGGCCGTGACCGAAAACAGCACCTTGCGATAATCATGGCGGCGTGCGATCCCCGAGGCGACGATGCCGGCCTCAGTCAGGGTTTCCGCGGACTGGTCTTCCAGGATCAGGTTTACGCGGGCTTCGGGGATG
>JAYUHG010000425.1:0-2741 GCA_043767195.1 Gammaproteobacteria bacterium
TCCCAGGCCTTGCCGAGGGCGAAGCAAAAATGCACCCGCGCATCTTCATCCAGCTCATCATTGTGGACTTGGGCTTCCATGGCCGCGATGTCGTCGTCACTGAAGCGGAATGTCTTCAGATTGGCGAGACTCCAGTACGCCTCACCGAAATCCGGCTTGGCGCTGATCGCCTTGCGGTAGGACGAAATTCCTTCCGCCTGACGACCGAGAGTCTTCATCACATGGCCATGTCCGAGCAGGGCGCCGGGGCTGTTAGGGCGCAAGCGCAGGGATTGTTCAAAACCTTCCACCGCGGCGGCGGGATCACCCGACTGGGCACACAGACCTGCCCACAACACATGCAGTCGCGGATGATCCGGCGCCAGTGACAATGCCTTGCGGGCGGCGGCAATGGCGTCCTCCACGCGCCAGGCTTCCTTCAGCGCCAGGGCATACTCGCGCCACCCATCCACGAAATCCGGCGCCAGACTGACAATGCGCTCATACAACGCCACAGCCTCGCGTCGCTGTTCCGCTTCGCCGGCCAACTTTGCCAGCAGGCGCAGGGCGCTGACATTGTCAGGATCCTGCTGCGAAACTGTACGCGCGATCTGCTCCGCCTCCCTGAATTTCTTCTGGAGAAACAACTCACCGGCGCGGGCCAGGGCACCCTGCTGCGGGTTCAGTGCAAATGCCTGTTCAAAGGCGGCATCGGCTTCCGTGGCTTGACCCAGCGCCAGTCTGGCTTCGGCGAGACGCATGAATCCGGGGGCGCGTGTCGGCGCCAATGCAGTGGCGCGTTCGAGGTGATGCAATGCCTGTCGGGCATCTCCGGTCCGAAGCAGGGCGCTGCCCAGGTCCTCATGGGCCTGGGCAAAATCCGGTTCCAGCGCCAGCGCCCGCTGCAGCAGCGGGATGGCGCTATCAGTGGATCGTTGCCCGAGACGGATGGCGCCCAGCAGCCAGAGAAAATTGGCATCATCGGGGTCCTGTCGCAGCAGGGTTTCGCACAAGGCCTCGGCGTCCGCTTCCCGCCCTTGTCGCAACTGACCCAGCGCAGTTTGAAATTCCGACTCGGGATTCAGCATGGGAGGCGTCCCGGACGCGGGGACACGGTGCCCGGTCACTGGAAGGATTTGCGGAATCGAATCCCGAAGGTACGCGGCTGGTTGGTTTGGATATTGTCACCGCCAAACTGTCTGTCGGCGGTGGTGGTATCGCGAAAATATTCCGCGCGTTCGTCCCATACATTATCTATGTGAATGGCGAACTCCCAACTGTCGAAAGTCATGCCGGCGCTGACATCGCCACTGTGATAATCCTTTTGCACCAGTTGCGGGAATGGCTCATCAGCCACTCTGATCTTGTTGAGCGAGTCGCCGGTATAGCTATATTGAAACCGGGTAAAGGCGCCGGCGTCCCACCACGGCAGTTGCCAGCCGTAGTCAATGTAGGCCGAGAAGTTGAACTGCGCCGCCAACGGCAATTGCGTGACATCGTCCGGCAGGATCGGGATCGGATCGTCAATGCGCCCAAACTGGTCGAAGACAATATTGCCTTTGGTGACCTTGTTTCGAAACAGGTAGTTGGCGCTGGCGTATAGCTCCAGTCCCTCTATAGGGGCCGCGGTCACTTCGATATCCATGCCGTCAATGGCGGCGTCGCCGATATTGGCGATCACGGTCTGGAAGATTTCACCCGGGAACAGGCTGTTGGCCGGATCCGTGGTTTCCAGTTGCATGTCCTTCCAGATCTGATGATAGCCGGTGATGTTGACCTGCAGGCGTTGTTCCCACCACTGCGACTTGATCCCGGCCTCGTAATTGATCAGCTTGTCGCTTTCATACTGGTTCGGCAGCACCGGCATGCCGCGCGAGCGATTGATGCCGCCGGTGCGGAAACCCTGAGAGTAAATGACGTAGACCATGGCATCGTCATTGAACTTGTACTGGATGGAGCCCTTGGGGAGAAAACCGGAGTCGGAGCCCGACGGTGTGGATAACGAGGTCGGCGCCGTGGACGGCTGCCGGGAAAGGTAGTTTCGTTCAATGGAAACGTCATACCAGCGGCCGCCGAAGATCAGATTGATGCTCTCGGTGGCTGCGAAGGTCACTTCACCGAATACCGCCAGGTCATTGCGCTTGCTTCGCTCTCCGGTGTTGTAGCGGCTGTCCGTGGGCGCGAGGCCGCCGAATTCGGCGGCGCGGCCCCGGGCCGCGACGGAGTTGCGCCAGCCTGGTGTGATGATGTTGTAATCCCAGCGCTGCTTTGCGTCCTGATAGAAAAATCCCAATGTCCAGTCCCAACGGCTGCCGTCGTGGGACAGGCGAATTTCCTGGGTGAAGCGCTTATCCCTTTGATCCTGGGTGGCGAATGTCAGTGCCGTGGCGTCACTGGCGCCGACAGTGGAATTAAAGTCATAGACGGAGTAATAGACATTGGCGCCGACGTAGGAGTAATACTCTCCGTAAGTCGTATGCAGCCATGCCGCATAGGCGCTGTAGTCGCGCTGATAGGCGGTGTCGCGTTCAAAGTAGGAGGTCGCGGACACTATTTGCGCAAAACCGAGATCCCCTTCGACGATCAGACTGGTCTGGTACCACTCGTCGTCGAAGAACTCCGGGAAAAAATTCACCTGCTCCAGATCACCGACGGCGGGATTGAAATCATTGAAACCGTTGGAATTGTTGCGTTGGTAATTGACCAGTCCGTTCACAGCCCACTCATCATTCACCCACCACTTGGCCTGCAGGCGTCCGCCC
>JAYUHG010000426.1:0-6458 GCA_043767195.1 Gammaproteobacteria bacterium
TAAAATGCCAACCCGCCCACTGACATTGATCAATAAGCTCGGTCTCCATGCCCGCGCCGCCGCCGGTTTTGTTAAAACAACCGCCGCCTTTGGCTGCGATGTCAAGGTAAGTTGCAATGGCAAAACAGTGAACGGTAAAAGCATCATGGGCATGATGATGCTGGCGGCCGCCAACGGCACGACTATCGAAGTGGCCACCGATGGGCCCCAGGCGGAGGCAGCGCTGGATCAAATCGAAAAACTGATCCTGGATCGATTCGGAGAAGACGAATGACCATCGCGTTGCATGGCCTGGGTATCTCCCGTGGTATCGCCATCGGGCCGGCGCACATTATCACGCGGGATGAGATTGATATTCCCGAGTACGAGATTGACGACGCGAACATCGCTGATGAAACGCAACGCCTGCGAGAAGCGGTCAGTGCCGCCCAGGATCAATTGCGCACCATTCGCCACCACATACCCGCCGGGACCGCGGCGGAAATCGCCGGCCTGATTGACGCCCATCTTCTGATGCTGGATGACGCAGCCCTGGTACAGGAGCCGTTACGGCTGATCCGGGAGGAACGCCGCAATGCCGAGTGGGCCTTGAAGGCACAGCGCGATACCCTGGTGCGCGCCTTTGAGGAAATGAATGACGCCTATTTGCGCACACGCCGGGATGATGTAGTGCATGTGGTGAATCGCATTCAGCGCATTCTGTTAAATCACTCGCCATTGCGCCACGAACAACCGGACAACCGTCTGGCCGGATACATCATCTTCGCCGACGACCTGTCGCCGGCGGACACGGTGTTGATGCAACACCACGGCATTGCCGGTTTCGTCACCGAGTACGGCGGCCCCACTTCTCATACATCCATATTGGCGCGCAGCCTGGGCATACCTGCCATTGTCGGCCTGCATCAGGCGCGCCTGTTTCTGCGCGATGAAGACACCGTCATTGTGGATGGCGCGGGCGGCGTGGTGCTGGCGGATCCGGACGCCGCCAGTCTGGCGTTTTACCAATCACGGCGCGAACAGGATCAGCGCTACTACTCCGGCCTGACCCGCCTCAAGGGCGCAATCGCAACCACCCGCGACGGTGTGCGCATCCAGTTACAGGCAAATGTGGAACTGCCCCAGGATTTCGACAACGTCTTGCAGGTGGGCGCTGATGGCATCGGCCTGTACCGTACCGAGTTTTTATTCATGAATCGCCCGCAGCCGCCCGATGAGGAAGAGCAATATCAGACCTATCTGCGCGCGGTTCAGATTTTGGGCCAGCAACCCGTGACCATTCGCACCCTGGACTTGGGCGCGGACAAGGAAGCTGAAGGCAGTCGCCGCAGCGGACCGCTGGCAGCAAATCCGGCCCTGGGTCTGCGCGCCGTGCGACTGTGCCTGAAAGAACCGGCGCAGTTTCGACTGCAGTTGCGCGCCATCCTGCGCGCTTCGGCGGCGGGCGACGTACGCATCATGATCCCCATGCTTTCCAACACTCAGGAGCTGGAACAGGTACTGGCTCTGATTGCTGAGATAAAAGGCGAATTGCGCGCCGCGGGCCTGGCCTTTAATCCCGACACACCCGTGGGCGGCATGATTGAAGTTCCGGCGGCGGCGGTGTGCGCGGATATATTTGCCCAACGCCTGGATTTCCTCTCCATCGGCACCAACGATTTGATCCAGTACACCATGGCCATTGATCGGGTGAACGATGAGGTCAACTATTTGTATGACCCCTTACACCCGGCGGTGTTGCGGCTGGTACAGGGGACGATTAATGCCGGATTGGCCGCCCACATACCCGTGGCCATGTGCGGCGAAATGGCGGGGGATATACGTTATGTGCGGTTGCTGCTGGCGCTCGGCCTGCGCTGCTTCAGCGTCCATCCGGCCAGTGTGCTGGAAGTGAAACAGATCATTATGGAAAGCGACTTGAAAGAACTGCGGGAACTGGCCCGGCGCGCGCTGACCGCGTCCAGCGGCGCGGAAGTGGCGGCGGTATTGGAGGAGTTCCGGCCACCCGCCCATGGCGCGCACAGTGCGGCGGCTACCAGCTAAAAATCACCCACTGGGGAACGGCGAATTCATCATTGATCTCGGACATGCGCGACTCCATGCGCCCGTCCCCATCCCGGTCCAGCAGGTAATAGGGCAGGCCCACCTTGGGTGTAATCTTCACCATGAACATGCGGCCATTGGCGCGATATTCCTCCACCACCGCATCACCTTTACGCACGATGGTGACTTGCGGCTCAATGGGCTGCCCGTCTTCCAGCCGATCCGGCAGATCCGGTGGCGCCGGATCCGGGGAAAGTTCTTCCGTAGCCTCTTGCGTAAGCGGCTCCGGTTCGGCAACCGGTTCAGGCGCTGGTGGCGACTCCTGCGCGATTGCGCCCAAGGAAAACAACATCGTCGTCAATACAGGTAACAGAATTCGCATCATGCTCGGTTTCCGTCCATTGCGGGCTACAGGTCCAGAATCGAACCCTTGTCAGAGGCGCCAGGTTCGATTCCGCGCTGTTCATAATAACGGAAAATGGCCTCCACCACCTGCTGCGGCGTATCCACCACGGAGAATAAATCCAGGTCGCTTGGGCTGATGGTGCCGTGCTCCAGCAACGGCCCGCGAAACCACTGCACCAGACCGTCCCAGAACGGCGCATGCACCAGGATAATGGGAATGCGGCGGCTCTTGCCGGTCTGGATGAGAGTCAGAATTTCTGCAAATTCGTCCAAAGTACCGAAACCCCCAGGCAGCACCACATAGGCCGAGGCGTATTTCACGAACATGACCTTGCGCGAGAAGAAATGCCGGAAATACAGGGCCTCATTCTGAAAGTGATTGGCGATTTGTTCCCGGGGCAGTTGAATATTCAGACCAATACTGGGAGAGCGGCCGGCAAAAGCGCCTTTGTTAAATGCTTCCATCAAACCGGGGCCACCACCGGTGACGACGCTGAAACCGGCATCGGAAATCAGCCGCGCGATCTCCTCGCCCAAGGTGTAAAACTGGCTGCCCGGTGCCAGGCGTGCGGAGCCGAACATGCTCACTGATGGTTTGATATTGGCCAGACGCTCGAATCCCTCAACGAACTCGGCCATAATCTGGAACACCTTCCAGGATTCCCGTGTGAGATCCGAGTCGCTGGCCCCCCGTGAGGCGGAATTTTTCTTGTCGTTCATGACCATTCCTGATTCTACTGCCTTGATGGATACCCGATGAGCACAAAAAAGCTGGTGTTGGTGGACGGTTCATATTATCTGTTCCGGGCTTTTTACGCCCTGAAAGACCGCCTCAGCAACAAAGCCGGCGAACCCACCGGGGCCATTTTCGGCGTCATGAACATGCTGAAGAAGCTGCTCACGGAACATAACCCGGATTATTTCGCCGTGGTGTTTGACCCCAAGGGCGATAATTTTCGCAATGAGATGTACGCGGAATACAAAGCCAATCGCCCACCCATTGACCCGGAACTGGCCGGACAAATAGCGCCGTTGCAGGAAATCATCCGCGCGCTTGGCCTGCCGTTGCTGGTGATAGATGGCGTGGAGGCGGACGATGTGATCGCGACGCTGGCAATTGCGGCCGCCAGACAGGGCATGGACACCCTCATTTCCAGCGGCGACAAGGACCTGGCGCAGATCGTTACGGATCACATTCATCTCATCAACACCATGACTGGCGTGGTGCTGGACCCACCGGGGGTGAAAGAAAAATACGGCGTGACGCCGGCGCAGATGGTGGATTACCTGACCCTGGTGGGCGACACCTCGGACAATGTGCCCGGTGTACAAGGGGTGGGACCCAAGACCGCCGGCAAATGGTTGGCGGAACATGGCAGTCTGGATGCCATTTTGGCGGCGGCGGCGGATATCAAGGGTAAAGTTGGCGAATCCTTGCGCGCCTCGGTGGCCCAGATCCCCTTGACCCGGCAGTTGGTGACGCTGAAAGCCGATGTGCCGCTGCCCCTGGGTCCACTGGATCTGTGCCGCAGTGAGCCGGATCAGGAGCGATTAGACCCCTTGCTCAGCCGCTACCAATTACGCGGCTGGGATCAGGCGCAGAAGACTTCCACCAAAGACAATTCAGCACCCGCACCGGCACCAGCGCCGTCACCAGCCATGGCTGCCCCGAACCCGGGCTATGCATGTGTATTGGATATTCCGCAACTGACTCAATGGGTGGCACAGCTCCAGGGTGCCGAACTGATTGCCGTGGACACTGAAACCACCGGTCTGGATCCCATGACGGCGAGATTGGTGGGCATATCATTCTCGCTGCTCACCGGCACCGCGGCCTATGTGCCCCTGGGCCATGATTATCCCGGCGCGCCGAGCCAGATACCTTTATCCCAGGCGCTGAATATGCTGCGACCCGTGCTGGAATCACAACAGCCGGCCAAGGTGGGACACAACATCAAATATGACCTGAGTGTGTTTGCCATGCACGGCGTCACCCTGGCCGGGATCCGCCATGACTCCATGCTCGAATCCTATGTGCTGGACAGCACCGCCTCCCGCCACGACATGGATTCTCTGGCCAAACAACGCCTCGGTCGCAAGACCATTCACTACGAAGATGTGACTGGCAAAGGCGCGCGCCAAATCTCCTTCAGTCAGGTGGCCATTGATGTGGCCACGGCCTACGCCGCCGAAGACGCCGACGTGACCCTGGCGCTGCATCAGAACATGTGGCCGGTTTTGCAATCCACGCCGGGCTTGCGCGAGGTGTATGAAGAACTGGAACTGCCACTGGTGCCGGTGTTGTCGCGCATGGAACGCCATGGCGTCAAGGTGGACGCGCAGATGTTGCGGGTGCAGGGTCAGGAATTGTCCCGGCGCATGAACGAACTGGAGGAACAGGCCTACACCGTGGTCGGCCAGCGTTTCAATATCGCCTCGCCAAAACAGATCCAGCAAATACTGTTTGAAAAAATGAATCTGCCGGTGACGGAAAAAACCAAAACCGGCCAGCCTTCCACTGCTGAATCCGTGCTGCAGGAGCTGGCCCATGAATATGAGCTGCCACGCCTGATCCTGGATCACCGTTCCCTGAGCAAATTGAAATCCACCTATACCGACCGGCTGCCACAACAGATGAATCAGTCCACCGGGCGTGTCCACACGTCCTATCATCAGGCGGTGGCGGCCACCGGGCGACTGTCTTCTTCCGAGCCCAATTTGCAAAACATTCCAATTCGCACCGCTGAAGGACGCCGCATTCGCCAGGCCTTCATTGCCGACGCCGGCAATGTGCTGGTGGCCGCGGATTATTCCCAGATTGAACTGCGCATCATGGCGCACCTGTCCGGGGATGCGCGCCTGGTCCAGGCCTTTGCCCAGAGCGAGGATGTGCATCGCCTCACCGCCGCCGAGGTATTCGGCACACCGCTGGACGCAGTGACGGCGGATCAGCGGCGCGCCGCCAAGGCCATTAACTTCGGACTGATTTACGGCATGAGCCCTTTTGGCCTGGCGCGCCAACTGGGCATAGAGCGCAGCGCGGCCAAAGAGTATGTGGATCTCTATTTCCAGCGCTACCCGGCGGTGCGGGAGTTCATGGATCGCACCCGGCGCGAGGCCCATGATCGGGGTTTTGTGGAAACCGTATTCCGGCGCCGTTTGTACCTGCCGGATATCAATGCCCGGGATGCCGCCCGTCGCCAGTACGCCGAGCGCACCGCCATTAATGCCCCCATGCAGGGCACCGCCGCCGACATTATCAAGCGCGCCATGATTGATATTGATGCCATGCTGCCGGGGCGTTTCCCCGGGACGCGGATGATTATGCAGGTCCATGACGAACTGGTGTTCGAGGTCCCGGAAGGAGACGTGGACGCGCTGCGCTCCTCCGTGGCGGAACTCATGTCCGGCGCCGCCCGGCTCAGCGTACCCCTGGCGGTGGATACCGGCATGGGCAAAAACTGGGATGAAGCCCATTGAACCGCCCAAATCAGCAAGCCCTCGCGCTGGCCTTGTTCAGCGCCTGTGCTAACATTTGGCCAATCCCCAACGCCACCAACCCTAATTTCATATCCCGCTGCTGTACCCCCCGACATCGCTCACGGCAATTCCCCGATGGAACTGATCCCGGCTATTGATATTAAGGACGGCAAATGCGTACGCCTGCGCCAGGGTCGCATGGATGCGGAAACCATTTACGGCGATCCGGTGGAAATGGCTGACCGTTGGGTCAAGTCCGGGGCGCGGCGCCTGCACCTAGTGGATCTCAATGGCGCCATCAACGGCAAGCCGGGTAACGCCGATATCATCCACGCCATCGCGGAAAAACATCGCGACCTGATCATCCAGGTGGGTGGTGGTATTCGTAATGAGGACACCATCCAGACCTACCTGGATGCCGGTGTAAATTTTGTCATCATCGGCACCCGCGCCGTGACCACGCCGCACTTTGTCTCCGATGTGTGTCTGGAATTTCCGGGGCATATTATCGTCGGCCTGGACGCCAAGGA
>JAYUHG010000427.1:0-6444 GCA_043767195.1 Gammaproteobacteria bacterium
GCGAACTTACCCAAGTGCACGCCCGCGCCGCGGCGCTTGAGCAAGTGGAGCGCATTCATGCTCGCGAATACATTGATCGTGCCCAGGCCGCCTGCGCCGCAGGATTCAAAATACTCGACTCCATGGATGTCAGTATTTCCGCGGATTCATTCACAGTAGCCATGTTGGCGGCGGGAACACCCATGGCGCTGGCGGATGAAATTGTCCGGGGCCGGCTGCGCAACGGTTTCGCCTTGCTGCGCCCGCCCGGTCATCACGCCGAGAAGGACATGGCCCTGGGATTTTGCCTGTTTAACAATGTGGCTATCCTGGCGCGCTATCTTCAGAAGCACTATGGGCTGGAAAAAATCTTAATCCTCGACTGGGATGTACACCACGGCAACGGCACCCAACACATTTTCGAAGAGGACCCCTCGGTTCTTTATGTAAGCACGCATCAGTATCCCTTCTACCCCGGCACCGGCGCCTGGTATGAGGAGGGCATCGGTCGCGGTAAGGGGGCGACATTAAATTGCCCCATGGCCGCCGGCAGCGGCAACCACGATTATGAACAAGCGTTCATGGAACGTATCCTGCCGAAAATCAGCGCCTTTCGCCCGCAGTTTGTCATTCTTTCCGCGGGCTTCGACGCCCACCGCGATGACCCATTGGCGCAGATCGAGTTGAGCACCGGGTTTTATGGCTGGATGACGCAGCGTATGCTGGAGGTGGCGGAGCAACATGCCAACGGAAAGATCGTTTCCGTGCTGGAAGGCGGATACAATCTGCAGCGTTTGCCGGAGTGCGTGGCCGTGCATGTACAGGGCCTGGGCGGGTTTGGAGTCAGTCTCGCGTGAAAAAATTCCTGTTGATGTTCGTGATTATTGCGCTGGTTCTGGCGGTCAACATGCCGAGTGACATGCTGTCCCAGTTCGGCGCCAATTCGAATATTCTGTTCGCGACCTTGGCCGCTATAGTCATTGCGGGACTGGTAGCCAATGAGCATATCGGGCTGGTCGCAGTGGTGATCGGCGTCGCCATTGCCGCCAGTGTTCCCAAAGAAGTGGCCGCCTCCATCGGCTACGACCGTGACATCATGATCGCACTGCTGGTTGCGCTGGTGCTGATGCCATGGGTTGCGCGGCAATTCTAGCTGCATGTAGAAATTGTTCAAGGTTGCTGCAGTGTTTGGCTGATCTCCTGCAATTGCGTACGTGCAGCATCCACCTTGTCCTTTTCCGCGAAGATTGCACCCGATTCTGAAAACGCGCCCAGTAATGCCGGGTCCTTTAACAAGTACTGCGCCGACATCATTGCCTTGCTGATGCTGCGCGCTTGATCCGCGGGTAATTCCCTTCCCCAAAGCACTGACTTCAGGTCGCCCAATTGCCGTTGTAGCGCCTGGCGCGATGCTTGCAGTTCAGCAAAGGCCGCTGCCAGCCTGGCCCTGCGGGCATTATCCGCGCTGGCGTTGGCCTCTTCATCGGCTGTACTCGCTCTGACCATGGCTGGCGACTCTGCGTCAACGGATTCAGGAGCCGGGATCCGGGCACTGCGCAACCACAGCACCGAAACCACGACCCCCGCCATGAACAAGACTGTCCCCAGCAAAAGTACCCAACGCCCGCTCATAGCCAGCTCACTATTTTGATCATTTGTGTAACACCCTATTCAGGAAGTATAAATAATTCAACATGTTACGAATTTATAGTTATAGCGTATTTATGTTGATCAACATTATGATCATTGCTTAACAGACGGATTTATATAGAAATGTTCTTGCATATTTTCCCCGAATGAACTAAATGTAGCACCCAGGAACCCCCACTGGGAGAGCGAAAGTGATGATACCTCAATGGCTTAGCAACCCATTTGTACCTCGTCCCGCAAAAATGCGACCGCCGGCGGTGCGCCTGCGCCATGCGGCCAGCGCCAGTCCAATTCGGGACCAGCAAACGGGTTTTATTCACCACCCCCTGGGCTTCCCATTGGAGTACAAACGCGTTTGGTTTGGCCACGCCGGGCAAAATGGCAACAAGGAATGCTCTGACATCGGTTTGATTTTTGAATCAGAGGAATACATCCCCGCTGGCGCAACATTGGAGATACATATTCCACTGCGCGGAGAGATCGAACAATTTCGCGGCAAAGTGGTGTTGGTTCGCCAAAGCGGAGACTGCTGGGAAGTGGGCGTCTGGTTCCCCTGCCGCATTGACGCCAGCCGCATGCGCATCGTGGAACAAATCTGTCACATCGAGGCGTACTTGCAGCAGAAGAAATACACCGACGGTCCGTACAATCTGAATCGGGAACGAATTGCCGCGGAGTGGATCAACCGGCACGCGGCAACGGTGCCGACGCTCTGATTGCGGGGCGATCTCTACAACGCGCAGGCAACTCCGGTACCACCCAGCCCGCAATAGCCGTTCGGGTTCTTGGCCAGATACTGCTGGTGATAATCCTCGGCGTAATAGAACGGCGGCGTATCCAATATCTCCGTGGTAATCGCGCCAAATCCTGATTTTTTCAACTCTTCGTTATACCGGTGCTTCGACGCCAACGCCGCCACGCGCTGCTCATCGGAATACACATATATCCCGGAACGATACTGCGTACCCACGTCATTACCCTGGCGCATCCCTTGCGTGGGATTGTGAGACTCCCAAAAAGACTTGAGCATTTGCGCGAAGGAAATTCGCGCGGGATCAAACACCACTAGCACCACTTCGTTGTGGCCGGTGAGCCCCGTACAGACTTCCTGGTAGGTGGGATTGGGTGTCCGGCCACCCGCATAGCCCACCGCGGTTGTGTAGACACCATCCAGTTGCCAGAATTTTCGTTCCGCGCCCCAGAAACATCCAAACCCGAATAACACTTGCTGCATGCCTGAGGGGAATGGCGGTTGCAATGGCTGGCCATTGACGAAATGACGGTCCGGCACCGGCGTAGGCGTATTGCGCCCGGGTAAATATTCGTTCGCTTCAGGCAGCGTCAATTTCTTGTTCAATAACCCCATATATGCACCTCGCCCCCATCTGATTACTTCTTTACTGGAATGAATATCTCCTTGTATGCCACGTAGGTACTCGCCCAAATCATCGGCGCCAGTACCAGCAGACCCAAGCCCATGGGAATGACCGCCACAATGAACAAAACCAGGGCGACAATACCCCAAATGAGAAACGGCAAGATATTACACAGGCAACCGGTAAAACTGGCGCTGAGCGCCTCCTGCACAGGGACGCCATCCAGGGCCACCAGCGCCGGCGCGAACCACAATGCCATCAGCACGGGAATATACAAACCGAGCACTACGAGCATTGCCACCAGCAACATGGGCAAATTTTCCCAAAGGGCGGCGGCGTCACCACTGCCAAGCCGGGTAAGAGTATCTATGCCACCCATCAGCACGAAACCCAATATCAGCATAATGATACCAAGCACGACTAGCGCCATCAGATTCAACGCACCAATGATAATCAAGTGACCCACGTTGCCGGAAAAGCCCTTGAACAGGTCTCCCAATTGCAGCGTGTCGCCCTGATCCATATTCCTGCAACCGATCAAGATTCCGGCGGTGAAGACCGGCGTCAACAATTGGCTCGCCACAGTGCCAAGAACAGGAATAAAGGCCAGCGCAACATAGATGACAAGCAGCACCACGGCGATGGCGATCCATGCCCCCGCCGCCCGCTTGAAATAGTCAAACCCGTCGCCGAGCCAACCGGCCCCGCGCCCTGCCTCCACCGTCCGGATTTCCATGGTCCACCTCCTGGTTTTTTCCTGATGCGCCGTTCCCCCGGCCATCGGCGCACAGAATAGCCCAAGAACAATCATATATCCCTAGTCTGACTGTCTCACCAGCGCAAATAGCGTCCGCCGTGCAGATGCGACAATCCCTGTTGAGTATGGATACCGTTGAGCTTATTGCCATTGACCTGCATCAACATGCAAATCCCCGATTCCTGCTGTAATTGCGGCGATGGCAGGCTGCGGGAGGCGATGGACATGAACAGCGTAATTGATCGTATTCAACAGGATCACCGTAACACTGAACAACTGCTGGCACTTATGGAGCATGAAACCGGTCACCTTGAGACCGGTGATTACACCAATCTGCCGCTGCTGGCGGACATAATGCATTACTTCGTCAACTATCCGGATCTGTACCACCACCCATTGGAAGATCAGGTTTTCGCGCTGCTGAAGAAGCGAGCGCCCGCCACAGCTAAGCAGGTGGACCAGATGTACGGGGAGCATGTGCAGATGGGCGAAGCCTCGGAGTCACTGCTGGAATTGACCACCGAATTGCAGGGCAATGCAGTAACGCCGCGCAACAAGGTGGTGCAACAGTTCCGTGATTATTTACGGCTCTATCGCGAGCATATTCAGCGCGAGGAGCAGGATCTGCTGCCGGTGGCCGCGAAAACACTCAATGCCAGTGATTGGCAATCCCTGGAAAAACAATTCGCCACCAACAAGGATCCGCTGTTCGGCAAATTGCTACAGCGTCAATATCAGACCCTGTACAAAGTCATCATGGCCGAGGCCGGCACGTAGACTCAGCCACCCTACTTCCCCGCCAGTATGTCGGCAATGATCTCGCGCAGGGCGATTTCCACATCCAGATCATCCTCGCCGGACACGCGCAGGTAACGGATGTGGTGCTGCTTATCCACGACAAACAACCCGGGCGTACCCTTGACCCCGTAAGCAGCAGCGGCGGACTCGGCGGCTAATAACAAAGAAAATGTGAACCCATGCTCCTTTAGATAAGTCACCGGGTCAGCATCTTCCCACACGTTCAGCGCATAGAAACGCACCGGCTGTTGGGCAAATTTATCCGCGATGGTCTGGATGTGCGGCATGAGCTTGCGACAAAAGGGGCACCACGTAGCCCAGAACAGCAGCACCGAGACTTGGCCTTGGCTGTCGGCGTAATACTGCACCGTATCCCCGGTCGGAGATTTCAGTGACCAATCCGGCGCCAGGTCCCCAGCACCCGCAGCCGACACAGCGCAAGGCAGGCAAGCCAAGAGAATCAAGCCGGAAAGTAATGACCGGCATAATCTTGCCCAGAATGCAGTTGCAGAACTCATTGCTTCGTTTCCACCAGCATCTCGCGGTAGCGCCCCGCTCCGGCATTGCGAGCACTTTGTGTCGCGGGCGCACGCAGACCCCGTCCATCCGTTGAAATCAACTCTCCACCATCGCACCTGAAAGCAAAGGCATCGCCCTGATTCGAATCAAATGCAAACAGGAACCCATCGTTCGCATCAAATACTTCGAGCCTTGAACCTTCCAGAGCATAAAAAACGTAATCCAACTGATGCGTGTGGCAAGCTGCCCGCTCCCCGGGTTCAAGTACAAACTCCCAGATTACCATCCGCTCATTTTCATAGACCTTTGCCGTACCAACCGTGCCTGTCATTGTGTTCACTCCGCTTGCGCCACTTTCGGCAGAAAGCCCGACACTGCTGATGAGGCTATAGAACAACCCATATGAGGATCAAGCGACTCCCATCTGGAGACCGTGCGCACACATTACCGGTTAAAGTCTCTTCTATCTCAATATTGACGCCACGCAATTGAGAGGTCTCCGTGAAAACCCCGGATTTGCCGCCGGGCTGCTAGAATCCGGGGCTCCTTCTACTGTGGCGCCATTCGCCTTGGAAAAAATATTCATTACCGCGGGGCAATTATTGGCGGACTCGTTTCTGCTGGCGGAGCGCGTGCATGCCTCGGGTTTCCGTCCCGATTTAATCGTGGGTGTCTGGCGCGGCGGCGCACCGGTGGCCATCGCGGTGCAGGAATATTTCGATGTGCGTGGCTGCGGCGCGCGCCATGTGCCGGTCAAGACCTGGGCCTATCGCGGCATTGACGAGCGCCGCGGGGAAGTTGAAGTCAGCGGGGTGGCGCTGGTTGCGGATTCAGTGGATGCCGTCACACGCGTACTGATTGTGGACGATGTGTTCGACACCGGCAGCAGTGTTAACGCGCTACTCGGCAAGCTGCGTTTCCAATTGGATGAACGCTATCCGCGCGATATTCGCATCGCCTGCCCGTGGTACAAACCAAAACGCAACCAGACTGAGATTAAACCCGATTACTTTCTGCACGAAACCGATGCCTGGCTGGTATTCCCGCACGAACTGAGCGGTCTGACACCGGCAGAAGTTGCCGCTGGCAAACCGGAGTTACAACACATACTGGATAAACTGCATTTGGGCTGAGTAACAACCAAGCCAGGTCACTGATTTGGCCGTTGGTACACCACCTTACCGTCCAGCAGTGTCATCACCACGCGCGTGTCGCTGATCTGATCCGGCGGGATATTGAACAAGTTTCGATCCAGAATTACCAAGTCCGCGCGCTTGCCCACGGTCAATGTGCCAACTTGCTTTTCCTGGTGCATCAGCCAAGCGCCTTCGCGTGTAAACGCCGCCAGCATGGTTTCCAGATCCA
>JAYUHG010000428.1:0-2726 GCA_043767195.1 Gammaproteobacteria bacterium
CGCCGCTTAGCTGTGTAATCCCGGCGCAAGCCGGGACCCAGAGTTCTTTCCAACATCCACTGAACCCGTGTTTGCGCCGGGGTGAATTTCCTGCACCCCACAGGCATTCCCATGAACTATCATTACTTCCCCTGATTGGAGCGGGCGCATGTTTCCAGAAGAGATAAAAAATTTGATCGAAGCGGGGATCCCGGGCTGCACGGCGCAGGTTACCGGCCCCGACGGCACCCATTTCGAGGCGCTGATTGTCAGTCAACAGTTCGCCGGCAAGAACATGGTGCAGCAGCACCAGCTTGTGTACCGCGCCCTGGGTGAGCGCATGGGACGCGAGATCCACGCTTTGTCCATGCAGACGCTGACGCCGGATCAGTGGCAGGCATCGCGCGCATCCTGAACCAGCCGCGCCCGGGCCATGGATAAACTCATAATTGAAGGCGGTATTCCGCTGCGCGGCGAGATTTCCATCTCCGGCGCCAAGAACGCCGCCTTGCCGATTCTCGCCGGTACGCTGCTGACCGATAAGCCGGTCATCGTCGGTAATGTTCCGCATCTGCACGACATTACTACCACCATGGAGCTGCTGGGGCGCATGGGGGCGGAGCTGACCGTGGATGAGCGCATGAATATCGAGGTGAACAACAAGAATCTGCGCGAGTTCTTTGCCCCCTATGAACTGGTGAAGACCATGCGCGCCTCGATTCTGGTGCTGGGTCCGTTACTGAGCCGTTACGGCACCGCGGATGTGTCGTTGCCCGGCGGCTGCGCCATCGGTTCGCGCCCGGTGAATCTGCACATCCTGGGGTTGACGGCCATGGGCGCGGAGATCGAAGTGGAGGGCGGGTACATTCGCGCCCGCGCCAAGCGCTTGCGCGGCGCGCACCTGACCATGGATATCGTCACCGTCACCGGCACTGAAAATCTGATGATGGCGGCAACCCTGGCCGATGGTCTGACCATTATTGAAAACGCGGCCCGGGAACCGGAGGTGGTGGATCTGGCGCTGTTTCTGAACAGCATGGGTGCGAACATTGAAGGCGCCGGCACCGACACCATCCGTATTGAAGGTGTGCGGGATCTCCATGGCACCACTTATCAGATATTGCCGGACCGAATCGAGACCGGCACCTATCTGGTGGCGGCGGCCATGTCCGGTGGCTCAGTGAAACTGAAAAATACCAAGCCGCAATTGCTGGATTCGGTGCTGGCCAAGCTGCGCGAGGCCGGGGCCAGGATCGAGACCACGGACAACAGCATCAGCCTGAGCATGGATCAGCCGCGGCTGTCGGCGGTGGACATTCACACCTCGCCGTTTCCGGGATTTCCCACGGACATGCAGGCGCAGTTCACGGCATTGAACTGCATTGCCGAGGGCTACGGCACCATTACCGAGAATGTATTTGAGAACCGCTTCATGCATGTGCATGAACTCATGCGCATGGGCGCGGATGTGCGCGTGGAGGGCAACACCGCCATTTGCACCGGCGTCGAGCGTCTCACCAGCGCCCCGGTTATGGCCACGGACCTGCGCGCCTCCGCCAGTCTGGTGCTGGCGGGCCTGGTGGCGGAAGGGACGACGGTGGTGGATCGGATTTACCATATTGATCGCGGCTACGAGACCATTGAGGAGAAGCTGCAGCAATTGGGCGCACGTATCCGGCGCGAACCGTGAACCACGGTGGATGTTAATGACTGAACAAATCACATTGGCATTATCCAAAGGCCGCGTGTTACAGGAGGCATTGCCCCTGCTCGCGCGGATGGGGGTTGTGCCGCTGGAAGATCCGGAGCAATCCCGGCGTCTGATCCTGGAGACGAGCCAGGCCAATGTGCGTCTGGTGCTGGTGCGCGCTGCCGATGTGCCCACCTATGTCGAGCACGGAACCGCGGAGCTGGGCATTACCGGCAAGGATGTGTTGCTGGAACACGAAGGCGACGGTTTGTATGAGCCGCTGGACTTGGGCATTGCCCGCTGCCGGTTGGTGCTGGCGGGTCCGGCGGCGGCGCGGATGACCCGGGGCAGGTTGCGCATCGCCACCAAGTATGTGCGCACGGCGCGGGCATACTTTGCCGATCGCGGTGAACAGGTGGAGATTATTCATCTGTATGGTTCCATGGAGATCGCTCCGGGACTGGGGCTTGCGGATCGCATCGTGGACCTGGTGGACAGCGGCAAGACCCTGGCGGCCAATAACCTGATCGAGTTGCAGACGATTGTGGAAATCAGTTCGCGCCTCATAGTCAACAAGGCGGCCATGAAGATGAAGGGTAATGTCATACGGCCCTTTATCCGCAAATTGGCTGATGTGGTGGGCAAGTGATCAGGATGCGGCAACTGGACTGGCGCGCGGCGGATTTCGACGCGGGCATTGATCAGTTGCTGAGCGGTTGCGAGGCGCTGGACGCGGAGTTGACCCGGACCGTGCAGTCAATCCTGTCCGATGTGCGCAGCCGGGGCGACAGCGCCCTGGTGGAACTCACCAACCGGTTTGATCAGCGCACGGTGACAGCCGGAGAACTGGAAGTCGCGCCGGAGCGGTTGGCCCAGTCCTTGGCGCAACTGGCGCCGGAACTGCGCGCCGCCCTGGAACAAGCCGCGCTGCGCATCCGTGATTTTCATTTGCGGCAGAAGACCGGCTCCTGGTCCTATGTGGATGCCCTCGGCGTCCGGCTTGGTCAGCAGGTGACGGCGCTGGATCGGGTCGGAATTTATGTGCCGGGTGGCCGGG
>JAYUHG010000429.1:0-6428 GCA_043767195.1 Gammaproteobacteria bacterium
GTGGCCGGTGTGGCGCCGCGGGTCATGGGACTGGGCCCCGTGCCCGCCGCCCAGAAGGTATTGCAACGGGCTGGCTTGCAACTCAAGGATATGGATGTCGTGGAACTCAATGAAGCCTTCGCCACGCAAGTGTTGGGGTGTCTGAAGCAATTGCAGATCCCATTCGATGATGCGCGCGTCAACCCCAACGGCGGCGCCATTGCCATCGGTCATCCCCTGGGCGCCTCCGGCATTCGCCTGGTATTAACCGCATTGCGGCAACTGGAAGCCACGAAGGGACGCTACGCCCTATGCACCATGTGTATTGGATTGGGGCAGGGGATTGCCGTGGTGCTGGAGCGGGTAGATTAAGGAAGCTCTGATTAACATCAGAGCTTCCCGCGGTGCAGGGATGCACTGCCATTTTCAATGACTGCAAGTCATTGAAAATGTGAGACCAGCGAAAACCACGCTTTTCGCTGGTCGTCCTCTGACAACCCCAGGATGGGGTTGTCAGAGTTTCATTAAGTCTATTTATTCAGTAGTGATTTCAGATCCGCGAATGGCTTGAAGCTGGCCGCGGGTTGGCTCGCCGGCGCGCCAGCGCGTCGCGGCGCCGATTCAAGCGGTTGCGCATGGCGGGTATGTTCATCGTCATGGCAGTAGACGCAGAGCAATTCCCAGTTGCTGCCATCCTCCGGGTTGTTGTCATGATTATGATCGCGGTGATGTACCGTGAGTCCCGGCAGAGTCTGGCGGGTAAACTCCCGGGCGCAACGACCGCAGACCCAGGGATACAACTTCAACGCCTGTTCGCGATAGGACAACGCGCGCGCGTCGTTTTCGCGGCGCGCCTGGGCGATAATGTCGCCACTGGCCTGGGGTTTGATGGATTTTGACATTCTGAGTGACTACTCTAGTACATAACTAGGGAACCGCTGAACAAGTTCAGAGGTTCCGCGGTGCAGGGATGCACCGCCACTTTCAATGACTTTCAAGTCATTGAAAATGTGAGGAAAGCAAAAACCACGTTTTTTGCAACTGACCGCCACGGATGGCGGAAATGCAGAAAATGCAGGAGCAATTTTCTGCCGTCCTCTGATAAGACCAGGATGGACTTATTCAGAGCTTACATAGTTCTACCGCAGACTTGCGGCGGGATGATATTCGCCCACCAATGTCCGCTTCCACCACGCACCTGTCTCGGCACGCTGTTCAGGCGTTGTAAATTGATAATGATAGAACCGGGCGCGTACAAAACGCGGCGGCGCTTCCGCAAAAGGATTGTTCTCCAGCAGCGCGGTAACAGCCGGACTGTTCTGCAATAGCCGGTATAGGAAGTTGCGAAACCAGGGCTCCCGTTCGGGGCGACTCAGGGCCGCGAACCACATCTGCCAGTCCACTCGTGGCTGATGCGGGATGATCCACCAGCCGATGTTGTCCAGCGCACTGGGTTTGTGTGGAAATTGGTATACGTGCCAATCGTTGCCATCACTGCTGCCTTCAATCTCGATTTCATGGCGTACTGTGGTCATTACCGAGAATGGGCCGTAATTGTTGATGCACCGGCACGTTGCCAGCGCCGTGGTCACGGGCGAAATCTGGCCGGCCCCATCGCGAGTCACTGCGCGCAGCAATAATTCCGCGCTGGAGAACAGCACAGTGGCGGCGAAGACCCACGTTATTAAACTGGCAAACCGTCCTGGCAGTTCGCTGCGCGTACCGTGGATGCGCTCAATGAGCCGCTCCGGCAGCCAGCGGTTCAATGCATCATCGTCGAACAGGAACAGACAGACACACGAGGTCAACAGATTGAAAAAGTTGTAATTGCCCGTGAGCAGGATGGCGGATTGCAACAGGATGAAACACCACGCCGCGAACATGCGCGGTCGGCGCGGCGCGAAGATGAGAAATGGCAACAACAGCTCAATAACTAATGTAACGCCGGTCAGCCCCATCAACACCGTCTCGGGCAGGTTATGCGCGTACCAGGCCGCGATGGTGGGTAGGGGTTGGGTCTCGAAGTGGTAGTTCAATGCGGTCAGGCTGTCCCAGGTCGGGTCACCGCTCAAGATCTTGACCATCCCGCCGAGAAACATGAACCGGAATACCAGCCAGCGAAACAGCCAGACGACCACGGCAGAGCCACGGTGCAGAAAAATCGCCAATACACCCACTTCCAGCAGCAACAGGTCCCACTGAAAAGTCATGAATGTCTGGCCCGCAACGACCAGGGACAGGTACAGCAGGAATAACAAAACCAGCGCCAGGGTTGTGAACAGATTGAATACGACGAGCAACGCCAGCAGCACTCCGGCGATGCAGGTCCCGAGCAACACGGGGTCGCTGGCGCCGAACCAGAACACCATCGGCGCAGCGCGCCAGGCACTGGCGCCGAAGTGGTCAGCCAGTGCTGTTAGATAATTCGATAGTGGCAGGATGCCTTCACTGCCAATCAGCCCGTTGATCTGCGTGGCGAAGGAAGCAAATGCGCCAAGATACACAAGCCCAAGCAGACGCAGAAATAGCCAGCTGGTGCTGGTCCAGGCCGGAGGTTGGAAGTTACGGCCCCAGAGCAGGTGGGTCAGAAACGCAAGCAGTCCGCGATGACGCGAAAAGAAGGCATACAGGAGTTCACTGACTGGCCCAAAGCCGGGCAGCAGGCGATACATCGTTGATAACAGGCGTTGTGGGAATTGGCCCCGATAAAGATTGAAAGTTGCGGCTGCGCCGGTATATACGCGACCGTCGGATTCGATCAGATGGACTGCTTTGGCAAATGATTCAACAGAAATGTCCGGGTACTGGGTAGCAACCTGCTGATAAGGACGATAATTAACAGTAACGCCGGTCAGCGCGCGCCAATAATTCACCCATTCAATGCAGATGCCGCAATCGCCGTCGTAGACGAATACCGGGCGAATGGGGGCTGAGATTGGCATGAGTTACTGCCTACGACTGCCACGGATCTCCATCGCGACGTACAGGCTTTTTCATAACCGGCCGTCCGCGCTGCAATTTGCCAATGCCGTAGCCCTGCACCTGGGCGGCACTGGTGACGATGACGAATTTCATGTGCCAGCCTCCAGCCAGAACCAGGAACGCCGCCATTTCCAGCAGGCCGGGGCGCCAGAACAGGGTGGCCACTAATGACAACAAGATCGGGGCCACATTACCCAGCAGCAGAAACGGCACACGCAAATTACCGATCCTGACCAGGGTCGCAGCCGGTGCCTGCGCCTGTTCCAGGGCGCCGCGATAATGGAAGAAGGCCCAACTGCGCAGCACCAGCAGAATCATTAGCGAATACACCAGGCTGGACGTGGGGCCGCCGAACAGGGCAAACAGAGCCATCAACAACGCAATGCCCTCGGCCAAGCCAGTGCTGATGATCAGCGGCACGATAGCCGCTTCACGCCAGGCCGGTATGCCGCGGGCGCCTTTGAGAATGCGGCCCTGACAATAGAGGAACAGCGCGCCGAGTGTACCGGCGGCAATGAACAACAGTGAATTCCCAAACCAGACTGCCGCTGCGGTGAGCGGGAATAACACTGTGGCCACACATGCCTCGCGAGTCATCCAGGAGGTTTGAGGGTGGAAGAACACATGCATTGCCCGCCACGGTCGCCCGATCTCCAGCCACACCAGGAACAGCCCTAAACCCACCAGCACCAGTGCCGTTGCGGCTATGGGCAGGGTAGGGGGTTGGCCTTGATTGGCCAAGGCAATGACTGCCAGCAGTGCGCCGCCGGCGCCGCCAAAAATAAAATTACCAGCGGCGCGCCAGTCCCAATTGGTTTGCTTGTAGGAACCGAAGCGGATCATGGCTGTTCCTTGTTCCATAAATAGAAGAAGCCCGGCTCGGTACCCAGTTCCGCATGCATCTGAAACCAGGTGTTCTCCGCCAGCAGATCCGAGACATTGCTCTTCTCGTCCTCGATGTCGCCGAAGTGCAAGGCATTGGCAATGCAGGAATTGACGCAGGCCGGTGTGGCCTCCGGGTCTATGCCGGGTTTCAATCCCTTTTCCAGACCGGCATCTACGCGGTCGGAGCAGAAGGTACACTTCTGCGCCACGCCGATGCGCCGTTCATCGTGGCGCTCCACTTCATTTTTCATGGGCTTGTCGCCATAGGCATAGCGCGGTTCGTCCACTTTGTAGCGCGCCTGATAGGGACAGGCCACAGCGCAATAGGAACAACCGATGCAGAGATCGTAATCAATGGTGACAATGCCATCGTCACGCTGGCCGGTGGCTTGGCTCGGGCACACATGCATACAGGGCGGATCCGCGCAATGCTGGCAGCCCACGGGCATGAACACGCGACTGACATCGGGATAATCTCCCATTTCCACATCCAGGACCTTGCGCCACTGCACCCCGGGCGGTGTGGCATTGGTGTGTTTGCAGGCAGCGGTGCAGGTCTGACAACCGACGCAGCGGTTCAGATCGGCAATCATCACATAACGGGTCATGCTGCACCGACCATGCGACGCACACTGACCTTGGTGGCGTCAATGCTGGAGCCGGAACCATCCATAAAATCCGGATGCATGGGCACGAGATCATTTAATCCCGGCACATCCATGTCTTTGGCGAATGGCGTCTTCCAGTGTCCAAACTGTGCCACCATGACAATCACATCCGGGCGCACACCGCCGCGGAGCCGGGCACGGCCATGGGTTTTCCCCACCGGGGATTCGATTTCGATCATATCGCCTTCATTCACTCCCAATTTCTGCGCGGTTTGAGTGTTGATCAGGATGCCGTCATGTCCGGCCACATTGCTGGCCACTTCCTGGATCATCTGAATGCTGACATTGCCACCCCAGGCGTATTGCATACTGCGGGCGCCCAACAGCCAGAACGGGAAATCCGTGGCCTTCACGGAATAGATCTTCTCCAGCAGCGTGTCCCAAAGAATATTCAGATCCTTCCACTCAGGCATGGCCTCATATTCCTGCAACTGTTTCTCCCACCAGTCCACTCCGGTCTCGTGTAAACGATTGCCCAACTGTTTGCCGATACGCAGGATGCGCTCCTGGTAGGGCAGCTCGAAGCGCAGACCCATGTCTACCAGTTTGGGATACAGGTACCAGTTCAGTGAGGAGAAGGGCCGGATCTGAAAACCTTTTTCCCGGAACCAGTCCAAACCATGTACATCTTTGCCGGCGGTCAGGTCCGCGCTGGCGGCCTTGCATACCGCATCCCAGATCACATCCGGATCATGTTCGCGGGCTTCATCCAGGGCATAGTCATAGCTCGGGGTCTTGAGCGGAATGCCACAGGCGCCCACATTGATCATCTGGTTATATTCCTTGAGGATGCCCACGCGCCGCGCCAACTCATTGCAAATGGCGGAGAAATCCCGCGCCTCGCCCTGGGGTGGCACGACGCGTTGACGCAGTATCCAGCCTTCCGCTTCCCACTGCTGTTCAAAGTAGTGGGTGCCGCCGAGGCGGATCAGTTGATCGCTTTCCAGATCCATGGCTTCGGGCAGAAGCACATCGGCGAAGTGATTGGTCTCGTCCAGGGTGTAGGCGAAGCCCACCATGAACGGGAACTCGGCCATGGTCTGGCCCAGACGGCTGGTTTCGGAATATGAAATGGAAGGATTGCACTTGTACACGAACCACACATCCGGCGGTTTTGGTTTCGGCCAGGAACTGGCGGCGCGGCCTTGCATGCGCAGCCAGGTCAACGACGTGGCGCCGAGGAACGGAGCGTAAAAACCATTGCCCACCAGGGGTGTCAGCATTTTGTAGGCGTGACGCATCTCGCGTGTTTCCTGCCACTGGCCTTTCTCCGTGGGATTGAACGGGAAGGCCATAAAGCCATCTTCCCCGGCACTGACACTGGCCATACGATCCCAATCCGGACCGACTACCAGTGACGTGGCGCCCAACATTCCGCCGGGGACTTCCAGCGCACCCACCAGGATCTGCATCACCGTGCGTCCCCAGACACATTCATAGGCGCCCCAGCCATTGTTGACGGACTTGCCCAGCATTACGGCTACCGGTCGCAGCGGCAAATCCCGGCCCTGTACATTGTGCGTGGCGCCGATGGTGGCTGCCTTCAGGAATTCATTGGCAATACGGCGAATGGTTTTGGCGGCCACATCGGAAATGGGCGCGGCCCATTCCGGCGTACATTTCGCCACATGGTGTTTGAGTTGCTCATGGGCAGTGTGCGCTTTGACGCCACGATGCTCCCACTGTTCGGCATCAGCGCCGACTTCAATGGCCTGTTCAATGGTATACGCGCCTTCCAGTGCGGGATCAGTGTTCACCGCATCGAATGCCATGGCGCGTTGTGTGCTCAGATCCCACAACAGCGGTTTGCGGCTGACTGGGTCGCGCAGATAGTAACCATTAGGGCCAAGTAAATAAGGTGCCGCGGTTCGATGCTTCAGGAACGGGACATCCAGATCGGTGACCGGATGTTCA
>JAYUHG010000430.1:0-2716 GCA_043767195.1 Gammaproteobacteria bacterium
CACCGTAACCCCGGTGGATTTCCATACTCCCAAAGACATGCTCAGCCATCTGGTACGGCAAGTAGATGTGGATCTGCTGGTACGGGCCTTCGGTAATACGCCGGGAGAGCTGATGAACTGGATGTTCCTGACCCTGAAACCGTTCCGGCTTATGGGGCAGAAGTACGTGGATTTTGTTGACAATATGGATGACCCGGAACAGGTGCGGAACTTTCTGCGTATGGAGAAGTGGATTTTCGACAGCCCGGATCAGGCCGGCGCCGCGTTTTTACAGTTCTTGCGGGATTTCTATCAGGCCAACGGGTTGGTCAAAGGGACGATTCGCATCGGTTCGCAACTGGTAGATCTGCAAGCTATCACGGTGCCGGTTTTGAACATCTTTGCCCGGGATGATCATCTTGTCCCGCCCGATGCCAGCAGGGCACTGGCTGGATGCATCAGCAGCAAGGACTATACGGAGATGGAATTTCCCGGCGGTCATATTGGCATTTACGTCAGCGCCCGTGCCCAGGTGATGTTGCCGCCGGCCATTGCTGCCTGGCTTTCTGAACGATCCCAGTCCTGACCGTATTGACCGGAACGCCTCCCGGTCGCACACTGTGCGCAGTATTGGAATTGTGGTTTCCCCTCGCAGAGGCATTGATCAATGTCGCTCCTCGATGATCTGAAAAAACAGGCGGCCCTAAAGGAAGCCAGGCAGTCATTTGAAGGCAGCAAGTCACAGCAGAGAATAGAGCGCAACTGGCACCGGCTTTCGCCAAAAATGTACCTGATCCATGATTACCTGAAGCAGTTGGTGGAAAATCTTAATGTCGTCCTGCCCCAGGATCCATGCGAGTTCCAGTTGACTGAATCGGTGCGCTTGCGCGGCCTGGTCCGGCAGAAGTACCGCGTTGTAAAGAACGACGCGGACTCATTGAGGTCCTTCGATTTCCGCTACGACCTTGTCAGTTTGAAAGTCCATCAGGCAACGCTTGATAGCGGGCATGAGATCGAGAAAATGCGCGGAGTGCTGAAGACCCTGCCGCTGACAACCTATTCGGAAAGCACCATACACGGCAACCGCGTCATTTTTTCTATTGAGCCGAAAATAACCGTGAGGTTCAATTATGTCGCCGATCTGGAGAAATGCGATGTGGTGCTCAACATTGATCAATGCGGCGGACTCTGGGTACAGTCAATACGTTATTACCCGGATCAGATCACCGAGGAGCTGATGGATGAAATCGGGAAGTTCGCGCTCGGTCAGCCACATCGCATGAAAGAATTGTCTGGCAGCCTGATCTCCGAGGCCGAGCGCGAGGCGCTGCGCGCCGAGTTGAACCGGAAGAAGGACGAATCGGAGAAGTTATCTCCGAATACAGACGCTAAATCGGGGCGGGAGATCACGGGCAGCAGGCTGTTCGGGTTGTTGAAGAAGTAAGTCATAGCGCCATGGCGGCGGGTCAGTCCGTCGCCGTGCCAGGACGAGACAGCAGGCGCACTTCGGTTGCCGTCAGATGGCGCCACTTGCCCTTGGCCAGATCGCCCAGAGTCAGCGGCCCGATGGCGATTCGGATCAGGCGCAGCACTTCGGCGCCGGCGGCCTTCAGCAATCGCCGCAGATGCCGGTTCTTGCCTTCATCCAGTGTCACTTCAATCCAGGCGTTGCGTCCGCCGCGCCGCAGTTCGCGCACTGCCTTGACCTGTAACAACTCGTTGTCCACGTGGATGCCACTCATCAGACGCGCCAGGAATTCCGCATCCGGAAGCAAGCCGATTTGTATGTGATAGAGCTTGTCCATGTGCGTCGCCGGATCGGTGATGATGGCGCTCCATTTGCTGTCATTAGTGAATAGCAACAACCCCTCGCTGGCCTGGTCGAGGCGACCCACTGGTGTCAGGAACGGGAGCTCGGTGTCGGAAAAACAGTCGTAAACCGTGGCACGACCCTTCTCGTCCTGACGTGTGGTGACGAGACCACGGGGTTTGTTCAGAGCCAGGTAGACACGTTTTTGCGCTCCTATGGTTTTGCCCTGAATCCTGATCTGCGCGCTTTCGGGGTGGATGGCGTAATCAGGATCACGGCAGATCTGGCCGTTGACCTCAACCACTCCGTCGTCAATCAATGCCCAGGCCTGGGTGCGTGAACAGATCCCCAGCTTTGACAATGCCCGCGCCAGACCGACCAGTCCGGGGCCGGATCCGGCTTTGTCAGCGGGCAAGGTATTTGTTATCCCGGAACCAGCGGATGGCCTCCTCAATGGCATCCTGCGCCGGTCTTGAGGTGTAGCCAAGATCCTGCTGTGCCTTGGCGGAACTGAAGTACATGTATTTCCGTGCCATGCGCACTCCGTCCACGGTGGCGAAGGGTTCGCGCCCGGTAATATCGGCTATGCGTTCCGCCAGCCAGGCGATGGGCAGCACGACACCATGGGGCAATTGAATGCGCGGTGCCGGACGATTGCCGATGGCGGCAATGAGATGAAGAATGTCGCGCAGACTCAGGTTTTCCCCGCCCAGCACATAGCGTTGGCCGATGCCGCCTTTCTGAAATGCCAGCCAGTGACCCTCGGCCACATCATCCACATGCGCCACATTAAGGCCGGTGTCCACGTAGGCCGGCATTTTGCCGGCCAACATATCTACGATAATCCTGCCCGTGGGCGTGGGACGAATATCACGCGGCCCGATGGGGGCGGACGGATTGACGATGACCACTGGAATTGATTCCTTT
>JAYUHG010000431.1:0-6415 GCA_043767195.1 Gammaproteobacteria bacterium
CGCAAGCTGGCGCGTTGGTACAGATCCTGGCGATCAGATTCGGGCGCATCCGCCCCGAGTCCGGGTGAAAAATCTCCATGACGGCAGGATCGCGGCTCAAGTACATCAGCATCGCAACGCTGGACTTTCTGCCGTCGGTGTGTGCGCTTGCCACTTCGCTTAACAAACACGAACCCGGCGCGGAGCTGGTTTGCTACCTGGTTGGGGGCGAGATCAATGCCCGGCAGGCGGCGGCATTGCCGTTTCGTGTGCGGCGCGCGGACACACTACCAGTTCCGGACCGGCAAAATTTTTTCTTCCAGTATTCCGCCAAGGAATTGTGTTGTGCGCTGAAGCCGTACGCGCTGGCGGATGCGCTGCGAGAGGATGATAGTTGCGCGGTGGCCTACCTCGATGCCGACATCAGGATATTCGCGCCGTTCAGCGCTTTGTTTCGCACCCATCTAGACGTCCATGCGGTGCTGGTGACGCCACACCTGTTGTCACCGGCATCTGCGCCTCACATTCTAGCTATCATGCGCGCTGGTATTTACAACGCTGGCGTCGTTGCGGTGCGACGCGACGCAGAGGGGAATAGATTTGTGGACTGGTGGCAGGGGCGCGTGGCACGGGAATGCATTCGCGATCCCTTCGGAGGTGTGTCCGGCGATCAACGCTGGCTGGATTTGGCCGCGGGACTTTTTCCCGCGCTCGGAGTACTGCGCGATCCCGGTATCAATGTCGGTTTCTGGAATCTGCATGAACGGCAATTGAGTCGCGTCAATGGTGGTCTGCGTATAAACCAGCAGTGCGAACTGCGCGCCTTCCATTTCAGCCAGGTGACTGCGGCGGGGTTCGCGCCGTTTGCGACCGCAAACATGGGTACGGGGGACTGGGCCATTGCCTGGGAACTGGTCCAGGCATACCACCAGGAATTGGTAGAGTGGGTCCGGGTATGCCCCGTGGCCGGAGTTTACCCCTGGAATTATTTCGCGGATGGAACTCCAATTGGACCAGAGCAGCGCGAAGTTGTCCGGCGGCGTCTGCTACAGGTGGATGATCCCTTCCAGGAGCGCGCGCGCATAGCCGCGGCTACACCGACAGATCCTGTGGCGGCATTCGGTCACCGACCGAGCTTCTGGGTGGATTCCGGCCCAGGATTGCTGGCGACCGCAAATGCAAACCTCGCGGTCGCGAATGCTAACGTGGCGCGCTTGCGCCGCCACATTGTCATTGGGCGCGTGATCCGGTTATGGCAGCGATGGGTCAATCCGGATATCTGAATTTCCCCTGGCTCCATGCTTGCGCGGCGCGAGTCTGGGATCTGCTTCGGCTTCCAGGTAGTTGGCGACGCGTGTTGCGATTAGGCGCGCGGCGACCGGTCCACGGAGGTGTGTCTTTGCTCGGTTATATCCGCGCGGAAACTGGAATGGGAGAAGCCGCCCGTTCCGGCGCACGGGCACTGCAGGCCGCGGGACTGGAATTCGATATCTTTAATTTGGATACGGGGACCGGGTCCAGTCAGTCCGATCTGACCTGGGCACAACATGAAGCTGCGCGCCCCGGCTATGGGATTATCCTGATGCATGTTAACGCCGATAGCACGGTGAGGGTTCTGCTCCGGTTGCCGCGCGCCTTTCTGCGCGACAAGTTCGTTATTGTGCATTGGACCTGGGAACTGCCCGAATTCCCGGATGCGTGGCGTTCCGCGTTTGATCATGTTGACGAGGTATGGGTGCCTTCGCATTTTGTCCAGTCGGCGGTTGCCGCGAAGTCTCCGGTGCCGGTTATACGCATACCGTACTGCGTCCGCGTGGACCAGTTGGCCGCAGTGGATCGTCGCAGGTTTAATCTCCCGGATAAGCGGTTTCTGTTCCTCACCATGTTCGATCAGATGAGTTTCTCACTACGCAAAAACCCGGATGCGACACTGGCGGCATTCGCGCGGGCTTTCAGCGGAGCCAAGGATGGCCCCGGCCTGGTAATCAAAATCAACCGGCCGCAGTCGGTTGCCATGAATGATTTCTGCGGCCAACAGATTGATGCGTTGTTGGCGCAGGCCAGAAAGGTTGCCAATGTTTACGTTCTGGATGAGGTGCTGAATCGCGCGGACACCAACGCTTTGATTTCCCTCTGCGATTGTTTCGTGTCACTGCATCGCGCGGAAGGTTTCGGGCTGGTTGGCGCCGAGAGCATGAGTTTAGGCAAGCCCGTGATCCAGACGGGCTGGTCGGGAAACATGGATTATATGAACTGGCCAGGGGCGGCGGCTGTGGCCTATAAACTTGTCCCCGTGGGGACAGACATCGGCCCTTATGAAAGACACCAGTTTTGGGCTGAACCCGATGTGGATTCCGCCGCGGAATGGATGCGACGACTGGCGGGTGATTGCGAATTGGCCCATGCACTTGGTGCAGCCGGGCGGCAAGTCATTACCGATAAATTTTCCCCTGCAGTCGTGGGTAAGCTGATTGCTGGGCGATTAGCTGTGATTACGGCTTGATGGTTGCCGCTGCCAATCCTTTACCCTGTGTTCAGAGGCGCAGGTGACTGCGTTCCTCCAGGTGGGGATTGCGACCGGAAGAGATTGAAATGCCGAGCCGGCAGAATCGCACCAATGTAGCAATAAAGCGTAGCGGGTGGCGTAATGCTACTTTCACCAGGCGTAGCGCTACTGGCGCGGCGAAGCGGCGGTGTATTCCATGTCGCCGGCGCGCGCGGACGATAAACCACAGGGCGAACATTATTTCGTCAGCACCCGCCGGATCCGGAAAGATGACCGTGAGTACCGGGTTGTCGCGGTACAAAGTGGTCATTACGGGCGTCAGCAGTCCCAGTGTCGAGGGATGGGTCGCGTCAGGCTGGCAAAGCCAAGTCGCCAGGCCCCTTTGCTTGGACAGGTTTAGCAGTGGATCCAGCCGCCATTGAGTCGGAGAACGTAATTGGATTGATCGCCACAATTTACGTACCCCCCATTGGTCGCGCTGCCCACGCCCGGAATCAATAAGGGAATTGGCCCACTGTGTCGCCGTCTCATACCCCTTTTCAAGCAGTCTGTCGCGATACGTATCGAATAGCGACCGTACCTGGGGATGACTGCCAAAGGTAAAGCGATTCTGATACTTGGATATTCTTTTCGAGTGGCGGGGATCGTAGCCGCTGAAATGGAAAAAGACCAAGTCCGTGCCGTTAACGGAGTATCCGCCATTCCCATCCGGAGTCACCGCGCGATTCGAAAGATCCCAATATGCGGTGTTATATCCCGGGTGTCTGATAATGGCGATAGAGGGGTAAAAGCCTGGCGTCAAGTCTATCCATTTTTGGTCCACGAAGTGACCTGCTTCGATTTTTGAGAGCGATCCCCATACCATGCGATTTCGCCACCAAGCCAACAATGATCGCGTGTCAGAATGATCGCTGATGCCAATGAAGCCCAGGTTGTAGGTACCGCATTGCAGAATCAACAGTTCATCCGGATCAGAACGATCCGGCAATGGACCGAGCAGATGTGGCGTCAGGACGATTGCGTGGTGATCGAGAAGCGTCCAGGCCTCGGTAAGCGGACGGTAGACCCAGATATCCGGATCCAGATAGCATATTTTGCGGTGCCCACGCGCGTATAAAAGGAATTCCAGCAAGAATGGTTTGACGGCAGTGCATAACTCCAGAAGATCGTAACGCAGGGTCATATCAATCAGACTGGCAATGTTGAGTTCTTCAACTTCCAGTAGCAGGAATTGTTCTGCTGCCGGATCAAAGCATCCGTCTACCCGATCCACCAGCAGTACATACATCAATCCATCCGGATGTTGCGCCAAAAACGATTGCGTCAGGCAACGCGCATGAGCCAGGTAATTCTTGGCAACAATGGTGCAAGCCACTGGTCGCTCAGCATCAACACCATGTGAAGTATTAAGAATCATTGTCGGGGCGTACTCGCTGTGGCCAGCATTTGATAGACGCGCAGGGTTTGGTCGGCGGTCTGTTCCCATGAGAACTTGCTGGCCTGCGCTAATCCAAGAGTCGAAAGGCGGGTACGCAATGCCTCATTGTTGGCAAGTTCCGTCAGGGCCTGACGCCAGTCTTCGACATCCATTGGACTCACCTGCAACGCCGCATCACCAACCACCTCGGGAAGTGAACTGCATTGCGAGACAACCGTAGGCGTACCGCTCGCCATGGCTTCAAGTGGCGGCAGGCCGAAGCCCTCGTACAGGGATGGGTAGGCGAATGCCATAGCTCCGGCATACAGCCAGGGCAGGACCTCGGAATCAACGTAGCCGAGCAGTTTCAGCGTACCATGGGAGTGATGGCTCGCCGCCAGTGTCATGGTGGTCTTGGCTTTCCAGCCCTGCTTGCCTACGACCACGAGTGGGAAGCGGCTCTGCAACGACGGCTCAAGTGCTGCATGAGCCCGTATCAGGGTTGCCAGATTTTTGCGCGGTTCCATTGTTCCCACTGTGAGAAAGTACTCCTGCGGCCGGAGTCCAAATGGCTCCAGGGTGGCGCGGGTGGCTTCGCTTGCACGGGGCCGAAAATCACGGCTGACGCCGCAGTGTGTGACTGACAGGCGATCAGTCGGCACTCCGAAATAATTGCTTATCTCCCGTCGGGAAAATTCGGAAATCGTAATCACATGGGCGGCGGCGGCCAGGGCTCGCGGAAGTTGCCGCCGATGCCATGCAACACGGGTCGCCGGATGAGTTTCAGGATGTCGGAGGCAGGACAGATCAAAAATCGTCAAAACCGCCGGTGTACTACCCTTGTACACTTGCAATTCAGTGTGATGGACTACATTCAACCCAAAGCGCGCATGGTCATTGAATTGGGGACGTACGCAAATATCGTTGAACGTTTCTTTTGCTTGTGCGGCAAGGGGCCCAAGGGCTCCCGCAACGCGACCCAACAGTTGCATTGGCAGCCAAGTCCGGGAGGCTGTAGCGTCTGCCGCCACTGGATCCGTGACCCAGCCAAATCCGGTGAAATAGGTGAGTTCTACTTCCGGTCGTTTGCGTAGCGCCAGCAGCAAGTTCTCAAGATAAAATCCAACCCCGGTTTTCAATCCACGCAGGGGGGTAACATCTATGCCAATTCGTAATGGTTGCATGGGAACCTGGCTATGAGAGTATGGATCCCGGCGTTGCGGGCAAATACCGGCGCGGACACGTTCATGTTGAATCTGGCTGCTGGCCTGGAGCGGCGCGGCGTCTCAGTCTCATTCAAATGGTTTCCCCGTCTTGGGGAAATTTGCCCTGCGATAATGGGTCAGGCCCCTCCGCCAGGTACCGACATTATACATGTGAGCAGCGATTATGGTTTCCCATTCACCAGTCGCGGCGTTCCCGTGGTAGCGACATTATTCCATTGGGTGCATGGAGCGGATTACGCGCCGTACCGGGGCAACTTGCAGCGGTGGTATCACCGCCTGTTACTGCGCCGTTACCAGGAGTTCAGCCTGCGCAAGGCAACGGTTGTAACCACCATCAGCGAATACAGCGCACAGCAGTTGGCCTCTGCCTGGCCCGGTTTGCATTCGCATATGATCTATCCGGGTATAGACACGGATTTTTTTCACCCCAGCGCCGCGCGCGGAGTGGATGGCAAGTTTCGCCTGTTGTTTGTCGGTTCTCCCTCACGCCGCAAAGGTTTCGATTTGCTGCCTCGGCTCGCCGCGCTGCTCGGGCCTGAATTCGAGTTGCATTACCCAGAAGGCCCGGAGTATCCAAGTGTCGGTAACCTGACTCGTATCGGGCGCCTGTCGCGCAATAGTCTGAGGCAGGCGTATCAGGATTGTGACGCATTTATCCTGCCTACACGCCTGGAGGGCTTTGGTTTGGTGGCGGCCGAGGCCATGGCGTGTGGCAAACCCGTTATCACGAGTCGTTGTTCATCGCTGCCGGAGTTGGTGCGGGATGGCGAGACCGGTATCCTGTGCCCGGTGGATGATGTTTCAGCCTTTGTTGCGGCCGCCCGCAAGCTGAGGGCGGATCGGGAGGTGCGTGAGCGCATGGGGCGGGCCGGGCGAGAAAGAGTGTTGCGACTCTTCACCCTGGAAAGCATGACCGAACAATATCTGAGTTTGTACCAGACTGTGTTAGGCCAGGTCGGCGCAATTACTTTGGCGGAAAACGGAGTGACAAAAAAATGAAGCGGGCATTAATCACTGGTGTTTCCGGTCAGGACGGGGCATATCTGTCGCGCCTGCTGTTGCAGGAGGGATACGAGGTTTATGGAGCGTACCGGCGCAGTGCGTCACCGCATGACTGGCGTTTGCGCGAGCTGGGCATCCATGACGCGGTTCGATTCGTGCCCATTGATCTGCTGGAATATTCAAACATCCAGAGCGTGATCCGCCAGGTCAGGCCGAGCGAGATTTATAATCTTGCGGCACAGAGCTTTGTGGCTACGTCGTTTGAACAACCTCTGTATACCAGCG
>JAYUHG010000432.1:0-2713 GCA_043767195.1 Gammaproteobacteria bacterium
GCCCAGACGCTCCACGGCCTGCTGCAGTGCCTGAATGGACAGGGCATCAAACGCCGGATTCAGATTGTTAAATCCGCCCGGAAAGAGGTTGGTATCCACGGGCGCAACTTTGTATCCCGAGTTACGCAGATCCACGGAGGCATAAAAGGGCGCTGGGGAACGCCGCCACTGGGAGCGAAACCAGGACTCGATGTGCGCCTGCCGATCCAGTATCTGGCGCTCAAGTTGCAGCAACGGACCGGTAAGTGCCGTGGTGAAATGGGGGACTGGGGAAGTTGCAATGGTAGACATGGGATACCTGTGTCCGGGGGCGTGGCAGTATAACCCACTCGTTACGCGCTCTGACCGCCCGCCAGGGTTTGCCACCGGCTCAATAAAGGTCGCCCCAGAACGCTTGGCATGCGGCCAGTGCCGCTACCGCGGCAGTTTCCGTGCGCAGGATGCGCGGGCCAAGACGCACCGGCTGCCAGCCCTGAGCAGTTGCCGTGCGCACCTCCATCGGTGACAGACCGCCCTCCGGGCCACTCAACAAGGACATATCCGACGCTGGCCTGGGCAGTGCGCCCAAACCCTGGCTGGCCTCCGGATCCAGGATCAGCCTGCTACCTGCATGGTCCTGCTCCAGCCAGGTCAATAGCGGCTGCGGTGCGATCACCTCCGGCACAAGATTGCGGCCAGATTGTTCGCAGGCGCCGATAACCACGCGTCGCCAGTGCTCCGTCCGGCGCTCGGCCCGCGCCTCATCCAGCCGCACATTGCTGTACTCGGTGAGTACCGGGGCAATGCGTGTCACCCCCAACTCCACGGCCTTTTGCAACGTGTAATCCATGTGCTGACCGCGGGATATGCCCTGCACCAGGGTGATTTTCAAGCGCGACTCGCGATCACCATCAGCGAAGGCCTCAAGCTGAACCGTGGCGGATCGCTTTCCCGCAGCCAGGATACGACCGCGATGGCTGCCGCCGGCCCCATCAAACAGCTCCACCTCGGCGCCGACGCGCAGCCGCAATACAGTGACCAGGTGATGGGCAGCCTCCGGCGTCAATACCACTTCGGTCCCGGATTGCAAAGGGGTTTCCACATGGATGCGGACATTGCGCATACTGTCACCCTGCATTGAGCGCCCACCCGGCCCACGGGCGGGAAACAATTGCGGAAGAATCCGTTTATGATGCCGACGCGGAATGGCCGCCAACATCGCCTTGATATAATCTCAAATTATGGAAATCCCCGGGTACCGCATTCAACGATTGATCGGCAAAGGCGGCATGGCCACCGTGTATCTGGCCATTCAGGAATCCCTGCATCGCCCGGTAGTGCTGAAGATCCTCGACCAGGTTGCCGACCAGCGCAGTGAAGATCTCATTGAGCGCTTCATTGCCGAGGGGCGCATCATCGCATCCCTGCGCCACCCGAACATCATTACCATCTACGACATCGGGCTGGCGGAAAGCTCCCTGTATATTTCCATGGAGTATGTGCAGGGCGGCGATCTGAAGCAACGCATGGAACTGCCCATTTCCGTAGATGAGACCCTGGAGTATCTGATTAAGGTGGCTGGCGCCCTGGCTGAGGCGCACAAACATGGTGTGGTACACCGGGATGTGAAGCCGGCCAATATTCTATTCCGCGATGGGCAAACACCCCTGCTCACGGACTTCGGTATCGCCAAACAGGTGGATACTGAGGCGGATCTCACGTCCACCGGCATTTTCCTCGGCAGCCCAAACTATGTCAGCCCGGAACAGGCCGATGGCATCAAGACCGATGGCCGCGCCGATATTTACAGTCTCGGGTGCATTTTCCACGAGCTGCTCACAGGCAAGAAGCCATTCATCTCCAATTCCGTCATAGACATCATTATTCAGCACAAGCAAGCGCCCATACCGCGCCTGCCGGCCGACTGCGCCGATATGCAGCCACTATTGGACCGGATGATGGCCAAGCGCCGCGAGGATCGCTTTCCTGATGCGGAAGCGTTGATTCAGGCCATCAAGAAAATCATTGATGCGCGGCGCCGCGCGCAACACCTGTCGGAAAGCGGCAGCTTTACCGTGGCTCCAGAGATTACCGGGGCCAACCGGCAACGCCGTGCCAAACAGATACTGGGCGCATTACTCCTGCTGGGCATGGTGATGTTTTCGTCGCTGAAGTATGTGGAGATTCGGCTCAAGGCACCGAGTGTACGGCCCGAAGCCATATCCCCCCAGGCCATCCTTTCCACCGCGCAAAACCTGGCCCCGCCAGGAGCGGGTTTGGGGGCCACCAGCGTCGCGACGCCGGAAGCGACCTCGGATGCGGTTGCATTGAACAATACGGATCCGACACAGGTATCCACCGCGCCCGCCACTGACATGGGCGCGGCGACACCGGACACGCCGGCTAGTGCGGAAGTCACAATCGCGCCGGAGCTAATCAAACCCCCGGACCCGTCGCCCGCCCCGACGGAAGTGACGCAGGCGTTATTATGGCTGGGGAAAAAGTCACTGGAGGAATACAAACTTACCTTTCCACCCAAAGACAATGCCTATTACTACTTCAATCGGCTGCTGGAACTGGACCCGGGCAATCAAACTGCTGTCACCGGCATTCTCGAAATCGCCAATAGCTACGCCCTGCTGGCGGAAAACTCACTGGCACGGGATGAAATGGACAAGACGGCGGCCTACGTGGATATCGGACTGCGCATTAATCCGGATAACGAAGCGCTGCT
>JAYUHG010000433.1:0-2713 GCA_043767195.1 Gammaproteobacteria bacterium
GCCACGGTAACACCGGGTCCGACACCGTGATTCCGCAACGCGGATGCAAGCCGGCGACTGCGAGCATAGACCTCGGCCCAAGTGCGGCGCACATCGCCGTGTACAACGGCTATGCGTTGGGGATAGACCATGGCCGCGCGCTCGATAAAAGTCAGCGGCGACAACGGCGCATGATTGGCCGCGTTGCGATCCAGACTTTGGGAGTAGGTGTTCATTTGAAAGGCAGCTACAAGCTACAAGCGACAAGATAAACAAGCATCGGATGCTATCCACCTTGTTGCTTGTAGCTTGTAGCTGTCTTTCACTTCCATACCGGCTTGCGCTTCTGAATAAACGCATCAATCCCTTCTCGGGCATCATCGCTATCCATGTTGCACGCCATGCGTTCCGCGGCGAAGGTGTAAGCGTCCGGGAGAGACATGGCCAGTTGCTCATAAAACATCTTTTTTCCGATGCGCAGGGTCACTGGCGACTTGGCGGCAATCTTTTCCGCTAACCCCCTTGTGGCGATAGCCAGTTGATCTGGTGCGACCACGACATTGACCAGACCAAGCTCGCGCGCAGTGTCCGCGTCAATGAAATCTCCCGTCAGCAACATGTGCATGGCCTGCTTGCGATGCATGTTGCGACTCAGGGGCACGGCGGGCGTGGCACAGAACAATCCAACATTGATACCGGATACGGCGAAGCGCGCCTCCGCGCTGGCCACGGCCAGATCGCAGGCAGCCACCAACTGACAACCTGCGGCGGTGGCGATGCCGTTGACCTGGGCGATGACCGGCTGTGGCAGATTGTGAAGTGCGAGCATCATGCGGCCACATTGCTGGAACAGGTCCTGATGAAATTTCCGCTCCGTACTGCTGCGCATTTCCTTCAGATCATGACCGGCGCAGAAGGCCTTGCCATTGGCGGCGATGATCACCACGCGCACGGTGTCGTCCTTGGCCACGGCATCCAGCGCGGACTGCAACTCGGTCAACACCTCCCTGGAGAGGGCGTTGTATTGCCCGGGACGATTCAGGGTCAGGGTGAGGATGGCACCGGCCCGCTCCACCAGCACCGGGCTTGATTGCACTGCGGGAATTTCCTGGGCGGACATGGCGACATGCTCCTCTCGTGTCTAGGGTTGGATCATAATCTACAGCGGGATTATGGGGAATTTATTGACCAAGCACCCGGTATATATCCCCTGCCAGGCGGCGCAGCCGCCGCGCGCAGTCGTCAATCCCGTCCCCCTGACACAATACGGTGAGGATGGGCGCCCCCTTGGCGATGCCGGTGCCCGGCGCGGGCAGATCCGCGATCCTGCCGCCGCTCAGATTTCGGCACCCAGCGCTGGCCGCCTGGGTAAACACCAAATCAGCGGGGGCAAATAACACGGCCTTGCCATGCGCCACATTGGGATCAGGTCTTGCAATGTCGGAATGTAAGACCTGACCCCAAACTTGCAGAGCGGCGATGCCCAGTGCGGCCTCCAATACTTCCACGGAAGCTGTATACCGTGGATTAACCTCAATCACCGTTACCTGATGGTCATGCACGACGGCGTCCACACCGAACAGGCCGCGCAACCTGAATTGCCGGGCCAATAACTGGCCGATTTTTTCCCATTGGGAAGTCACCTGCGTCGCGGGCGTGATCGGACCAACGCTGCCGCAGTAGGAAAACGCCGGGGCATGGAAGTCTTTTTCTCCCACCCATTGCTGCGTGACGCCGAGCAAGTGCACTTCATTTTCCCGGGCCGCATACACGGCGGAATGACTCTCACCCGAACTAAATTCCTGTAAATAGTGCCCCGGTGCCGCCACTGCGCCGAACTCGGCCACGGCAATCCCCATCCCCCCGCCACTACGTTCCGGCTTTTGCAACCAGCTTCCCACCACAGGCACGGCGGAATTTGCCGGCAAGATGCGCGGGTATATCAGCCCCTCTGCATCCAGGCATTCACGCAGCCGCTGCGGATTACCTACCGCTGCGCACACGGCAGCGCTGTTGCCCAGAAGTTGCCGCCGGGTCGCGATACGTTCCAGTACCCGCGGATGATTCTCCATGGCGCCGGTGTAGATCACCGGCCCATGGGGAGCGCGATCCAGGGCCGCCACAATACCCGCCGGATAGGCATGGGCAGGCACCACCTCTCCCGGGAATGCTGCGCGCAAATCGGCATCCCCAAACTGATCGATCCAATAAGGCGAGAACCCGGCGCGGGCCGCGGAAAAACAGGCAGCGCGGGCGCTGGCACCGATGACAATGAGATCAGGGCTTTTTGTTGAGGGAATGCTCATCGCCGCGACATTACCCAAAAAGTTATAATCTGTCCGGTGATTCTTTGCTGGAACACCGGACCGTGACCACACCCAACATCATTATCTTCTCCGACAACACCGGCTGGCATGAGGAACGCCTGCTGCGGGCGTTTGCCCAGCGCCGTGCCAATGCGCGGGTCATCTCCCTGCGTGATTGTGGCATCGGTCATGGCGCCGGCCCTGGCGGACTGCACCTGCCCGGCTGCAATGTCGCCGAACTCCCCGATGGAATTCTGGTGCGCGCCGTACCCGACGGCACCTTTGAACAGGTCTCCCTGCGGCTAGATCTGCTCCATGCCCTGGAGGAGGCCGGCGTGGTGGTCTACAACCCGGCCCGCGCCATCGAACGCACCGTGGACAAGGCCATGACCACTCATCTGTTATTACGCGCCGGCATCCCCACCCCG
>JAYUHG010000434.1:0-2711 GCA_043767195.1 Gammaproteobacteria bacterium
GCGCATTCATTATTATCACCACCATCCCGTTCTCGCTGCTGGCCGCCGTGATCGTGCTCGACTGGTTCGGCGTCTCACTCAACACGCTGACGCTCGCCGGATTTGCCATTTCCATCGGCATTGTCGTGGACGATGCAATCATAGGTCTGGAGAATGTGCTGCGTCGCCTGCGTGAGAACCGGTCTCGATCCAGCCCGCGACCCATTTTCCGCGTGGTGCTGGATGCCACGCTGGAGGTGCGTACTCCTGTTGTCTATGCTACTTTTATTGTCGCCGCCGTCTTTTGGCCGGTGCTGATGATGACCGGCGTCAACGGCAGGCTCTTTGCCCCACTGGCCACTGCCTTCATTCTGGCCACACTGGCATCCCTGATCGCAGCGATGACGCTTACGCCGGCGCTTTGTTACACGCTGCTGGCGCAGTCAAAGGCGGACCAGCCCGCCTACATTGACTGGCTTAAACGCGGGCATCGCCGTTGCCTGGAGGCATTGGCGCGCTATCCTGCAATGGCGATGGCCATGACCGCCGGGCTGTGCCTGTTGGCATTGGTGTCGCTGCCTTTTCTTGGCGGTGAGTTTTTGCCGGAATTCAAGGAAGGCCATTACATTATCCGCATGCTGGCTGCGCCCGGCACGTCGCTTGAGACATCGCTGAATATCGGGTCGGCCGTGACGCGGGAGCTGCTCACAAACCCGCATATCCGCTCAGTTTCTCAACAAGTGGGGCGCGCCGAACAGGGCGAGGATACCGTGGGTCCCAATTTCAATGAATTTCACGTGGATCTCAATCCGTTGAGCGGCGCAGAGGAGGAACAGGTGAAGAGGTATCTTCACAAGACCCTGGCCGCCTATCCCGGCGTGCTTTCGGTAATCACGCCGTATCTGCAGGAACGCATCGAAGAAATCATTGCCGGTGGGCACGGCGAGGTCATCGTCAACATTTTTGGCGATGATCTGGAAGTGCTGGACCGCAAGGCCAGGGAGATCCGCGACATTGTGGCGCGGGTTTCCGGCGCCAGCGATGTTCTGGTTGAAGCCCAATCCGGGGCGCCGGAAGTCGCCATTACTCTGCGGAAGGATCGGCTGCGGCAGTTTGGATTTCAACCGCTGGACGTGCTGGATACGATCCAGACCGCTTTTGATGGGAGTGTGGCCGCGCAGACCTACGACAATAATTGGGTCGTTGACGTGGCAGTGATCCTGGATCCTGACAGCCGCACGGATCCGGAAAACATCGGTGCCCTGCTAATCCAGAACGCCGCGGGTACGCGACTGCCGTTGCGTGAACTGGCTGACGTGGAACTCACTGCCGGTCGTCATGTCATCTTGCACGAAGGCGCCCGTCGCCTCCGATCGGTCTCCTGCAACGTTGAAGGACGCGACCTGTCATCGTTCGTTGCCGAACTCAAAGCCAGGATAAAGTCCGAGGTCACTTTCCCTCACGGTGTTTATGTCGCCTATGCCGGAGCGGCAAACGCCCAGGCCCGGGCCCAGATGGAAATGTCTCTGCATGCGCTGATCGCCGCCGTTGTGATCATATTGCTGCTCTATGTCGTATTTGAAAATATGCGGAACACGCTGCTGGTGCTGGCGAATCTGCCGTTCGCGCTGACGGGCGGCGTATTGGCAGCGTTTCTCAGCGGCGGCACACTGTCCCTAGGCTCTCTTGTCGGCCTGGTTGCGTTATTCGGCATCAGCACCAGAAATTCAATCCTGATGATCTCGCGATATCAGGACCTGGTGGCCGAAGAGGGAATGCCGTGGGGATCCGAAACGGCCATTCGCGGCGCAACAGAGCGATTGCTGCCCATCCTCTTGACTGCGCTCGTCGTCGCTTTGGGCCTGCTGCCTATTGCTTTGGGGAGCGGCGAAGCCGGGCGCGAAATCGAAGGGCCGATGGCTATAATGATACTGGGCGGGCTGGTTACCTCGACCATTCTGAACCTGATCGTATTGCCGACGCTGGCGCTGCGTTTTGGAAAATTCCAGAGCAGCGCGGACCGCGCGTCTATTTCCCCTCCTGATCTGGATTTTTCCGCGTGACCAATTTGCGTACCGGCATCTGCAATCTTTGGCGTGCAGTCGTCATCGGCGAGCGCCTGCGCCCTTGGCGCTGGTGTTGCGGTCTGTTTCTTGCCGTCGGCTTCCTGACGCGCGTGGCATTGTTTCTTTACACGGGTCCGGCGGCGGAGCTGGCGCCAGGCATGGTTATGGCCGTGCTTCTGCTCGGCGTCGGGGCAGATTTGATTGCCGCCGTCTATTTCTTTGTGCCGCTGGTGTTGTTTCTGGCGGTATTTCCGGCGGCGTGGCGTGGCGCCCGGACTGGGCGGGCTGTTGTGCTGCTGGGTGTTACTGCCTGGGTGGCACTGATATTCTTTGTTGCGGTCGCGGAGTGGATTTTCTGGGGTGAATTTGGCACGCGTTTCAATTTTATCGCCGTGGACTATCTGGTTTACACCCACGAAGTCATTACCAACATCTGGGAGTCCTATCCGGTTCTCCGGGTGTGCGGGATTATTGCCGCCACCAGCGCGGGACTGGTGTACTGGCAGCGCTCGAGTATCTGCGCGCCCATCGAAGTAAGCGGCTGGCGCGTGGGCGCGCCGGCCGCGGCCGCGATTCTGTTGCTGCCGGTACTTGCCTGGACCGCGGTGCCGTCGGCCTGGCAGCGGGTATTCGACAATGAATACGCCAACGAACTGGCCGGCAATG
>JAYUHG010000435.1:0-2708 GCA_043767195.1 Gammaproteobacteria bacterium
GGCCATTCAAATTGGATCATGACTTGCCACTGGGCCGGCGCTTTTCCACGGCTGCAATCCATGTCGCGCACAGATCCAACACGGGCTCCAGTTCCTGCCGGGAAATGCCGGGCCGATAGGGCGCTTCCATTAACAATCGTCCAGCGCCACCACTGAACTGATGATCACCGTGAGCCTGATCCAGGAACTGTAGCCATGCCACACCGGTGAGCGAGGCCACTTGCTGGCGCGGAAATATGCTGATGCACACCCGGCGCAGCAACACTGAGATTTCCCTGGCTATCTGTTGCCCCGGCGCCGAGGCCGATTCGGCGCACAACCGGCTTAGTTCAATGTGCGCCTGGGCAATGGCGGAACGCCGGCGCTGGGTGCGCTTGCGCCACCAAACCCAACCCGCGCTCAAAAGCATGAGCAACGCCAATAACATCCACCACCCGGACGCCGGCGGCCACCAGGGCGGAGCCGGTGGCAAATGAATATCGCGCAATGGCAGATCAGCGGGATTCATCGTGGCCGCAAGCCTGAACGCAAACCGGCGCGCAGCGCCTCAGCGGGATCCTGCTCGGTGCAGTAGCGCACCAGGTGCATACCATGCTGGCGCGCCAACAACGTCAATGTGGCATCCCGTTCAGCGAACCGCCGCGCATAATCATCAGCGTGATGACGATCAAAGGTATCCAGCAACAATTCAGCGGCGCCATCACTGACCCGATAGCGGCCCGGTGGCGGCAAGGTCCGTTCCAGGGGATCGAATATGAATGTCAGCACGATTTCGTTGTGTTGCGCGAGCCGCGCCAGTTGTAATCGCGTGCGCTCATCCAGCCAGCGAAAATCACTCAACAGAAAAACCAGACTGCCGGGCCGCACCACACGCCGCAATCGCACCAGCGCCCGGGATCCGGTATCCGCACCAGCGGCGGGCGCAACGCTGGCACCCCAGGCCGGATGGCTCACCATCTGATTGATGAAACGTAACACCGCCGCCCGGCCCCGCTGCGGTTTCAGTTCGTGATGTTCACTATCGGAAAAAATCACACCGCCGAATCTATCCCCCTTATGGGCGGCGCCCCAACCAATGAGACTGGCCATGTGCGCGGCGGCCACAGCCTTGTAACGACCGCGCGTGGCGAAAAACATGGACGGGCGAAAATCCGCGAATACAAACACCGGACGTTCCCGTTCCTCACGAAACATTTTTGTGTGTGTACGACCGGTACGCGCAGTCACGTGCCAATCAATGTTGCGCACATCGTCTCCGGGTTGGTAGGGCCGTGACTCGCTGAACTCCATGCCGCGACCCTTGAACGGCGCAAGGTAATCACCACCCTGGCGCGCCAGGATGCGGCCTTCCCCCAACCCTAATCCTTCGCCGAGGCGACTCAAGCGCACTAGTGCTGGAACGCTGATGCGAACCGGATCCATTTGCTCGTGCATCAGGGAACGGCGATGCGGGCGATCAGCTCCGCGATGACGGTGTCCGCGGTGACGCCCTCCGCCTCGGCCTCATAGTTCAGGATCAACCGATGGCGGATCACATCATGTGCCACCGCTTGAATATCTTCCGGCCCCACATAGTCCCGCCCGGCCAGCCAGGCATGGGCACGGGCGCAACGGTCCAAGTAAATGGTGGCGCGCGGGCTGGCGCCGTACTGGATCCAATTCGACAGATCCTTGCCATAGGCGCCGGGATTGCGGGTGGCCAGCACCAGTTGAATCAAATAGGCCTCCAGATTTTCCCCCATATAAATGTCCAGCACCTCGTCCCGCGCCGCGAATATGGTTTGCTGGCTGATCTTGCATGCGGCCACAGGGGATTGTTGCGGTTTGCGATGTGCCTCGATCCGGGCCAGGGCCAGAATCGCTTTCTCTTCATGTGCCTCCGGGTAGGTGATGCGCACATGCATCAGGAAACGATCCAGTTGTGCCTCGGGCAACGGATAAGTGCCTTCCTGCTCGATGGGGTTTTGCGTGGCCATGACCAGGAATAATTCCGGCAGATGCCAGGTCTTGCGACCCACGGTGATCTGGCGCTCCGCCATAGCCTCCAGCAACGCCGACTGCACCTTGGCCGGAGCGCGATTGATTTCGTCCGCCAGCACCAGATTATGAAACAGAGGCCCCTGCTGAAAATGAAAGGTTCCATCCTGGGGACGGTAGATTTCAGTGCCGGTCAGATCCGCCGGCAACAGGTCCGGCGTAAATTGAATGCGATGGAAGTCGCCTTCCAGTCCCTCACCCAACACCTTGATGGCGCGGGTCTTGGCCAGGCCGGGCGCGCCCTCCACCAGCAGATGACCATCCGCCAGCAATGCAATCAGCAACCGGTTGATAAGCAGCTCCTGGCCGATGATGCGGCTGCGGACAAAGTCGGCCAGTTGCCGGATTTCCTCTTTTGCGGACATACTTCAATTCCTTGTTATGGGGATGGTCGGATAGACTGAAATCGCCGGACAAAATTCATTGACCCGGCGACCGGTAAATTCTCAGGGGCGCCATTATTCCAGAAACAACGGGGTATAAACCGAATATGAAAAAAACAAGGAAATTACTGAAATCCAGGTCATTTGCCCAACGTTTACGCGCGGGCGAACAACTCATTGGCACCATTATCGGCAGCCCGGCGCCAGCCGTGGTGGAAGTGCTGGCCGGGTCCGGACTGGATTGGCTGTTCATTGATGGCGAACATGGCACGTTGGACAGCGCCGATC
>JAYUHG010000436.1:0-2692 GCA_043767195.1 Gammaproteobacteria bacterium
GGCACGGACGGCACCGCGCCTTTATTTCGATTGCGCGGGCAATTGGGTTTCGCCGCAGTGCCCGGTCTTTTGGCCAGCGGTCGGCAATTGTTTCCCGCCAGTGGCCCGGTGCGGCTGGATTTGGCTGGTCTCGATAGCGTCAACAGCGCCGGCCTGGCGCTGTTGCTGGAATGGCAGGGCGAATTCAAGCGCACTGGCCGCGAAATGAAATTACTAAATGTTCCAGCAAAACTTATCAATATCGCGCGCGTCAGTGAACTGGAATTGGTTCTCGCTTTGCCTGAATGATGTTGCCGCGCCGCGGCCCGGTAGTTTACTGCTGAATACTGCGGAACATTTTCTCTGACCGAAAATCTCGCCTTCGCTTATTACCCTCCGGATTACCATACCCGGCATCCGCTGGTGGTGGGCCGGCATGTAGCCACGGAGAATTTTTTCCGCGCCTGGCTGAATCAGATCCAGATCGATCCGGTTTATTGCTACTCCCCGTCCCGGGATCATTACCAGCAATTTTCCAAACAGGTTGCCGATCTGGCCGGCCCCGGGCGGCGCACCGAATGGATCCCCATCTCAGAAACGCCGCGACTGGCCGGGGCCGGCGCGTTGTTCCGCACCGATCCGCGCATCAGCGAATTGGCCTGGGTACGGCGCCAGGGTAATACGCATGACTTCAGCATTCTTGGCATTGTGCATACGCTGGTGGAACCGGGGATTCTGGACGGCATCGGGCAATTGCCCATTGCGCCACTGGAACCCTGGGATGCCCTGATCTGCACCTCCACGACGGCGGCGGCGTTTGTCCGGCGCCTCATGGGCGGGTATCAGGACTATCTCGGATCGCGCTTCGCCTGCAAGATCCCCGCGGCCCCGCTGCAACTACCGGTGATTCCGCTGGGCGTGGATTGTGCCGCGTTTACGCCGAGTGCGGATCGCAAGGCCGCGGGCATGGCATTGCGCCAAAGACTTGGCATTCAGGAAGATCATGTGGCCGTACTGTTTCTCGGCCGCATCAGTTTTCTCGACAAGGCCCATCCAATGCCTATGTATCTCGGGCTGGAGCAGGCGGCGCGGGCCACGGGCAGGAAAATTCACCTGCTGCAAGTGGGGCAATTCAGTCACAAGGACATGGAGCCGCAGTTCAAGCAGTCAGCCGGGGCCTATTGTCCAACTGTGGTGTGTCATTTTCTGGATTCGCGAGATGCGGCCACGCGATCCGCGGCCTGGGCCGGCGCCGATCTGTTCACATCGCTGGCGGACAATATTCAGGAAACCTTCGGTCAGACCCCGGTGGAGGCCATGGCCGCGGGGTTGCCGGCGGTGGTCAGCGACTGGGATGGCTACCGCGATACCGTATTGCACGGTGTGACCGGGTTTCGCGCCCCGGTACGGCTGGCGCCGACCGGCAGCGGCGGCGAATTGGCACAGGGGCATGCCTTGGGGCAGTTGGACTACGGTCGCTATATCGGCGCTATCGGCGCGGCCACGGCGGTGGATGTGGCGGCCTGCGCGGAATATTACACAGCGCTCATTGGTAATGATGATCTGCGCCAACGCATGGGACAAGCGGCGCTGGAGCGCGCGCGGACTCATTATGATTGGCAGGCGGTGGTGCGGCAGTATCAGGAGTTGCTGTCCCAGCTTGCGGCCGGGAGGCGAACTCGAACTGAAGAGGGTGTGGTGTCACATCCCGCGGGCTCGAACCCTTTGCGACCAGACCCGTTCTGGCTCTACGAAGACTTCGCCACCGCGCCGATCCGGGCCGAGGATTGCCTATCACTGGCGGACCCGATGTCCACGACGCTGCAGGATGTGCTGCGGGAGCCCATGAACAATATGTTCGCCGGCCTGTTGTTGCCAGTGGAGCGCCTGCGCCTTTTGCTGGATGGATTGGTTGCTGGGCCAGTCCCGATTGCCACGCTACTTTCCCGGTTCCCTCCCGAGCGCGGCCCCTTTGTCATGCGCAGCGTGGCGTGGCTGCTGAAGATGGGGCTGGTCAGGATTGAACCCGCCCAAGCTGATTCCGTGCAAAACTGAACCCGCCGCTGCTTGATTGAGCAAGATCGGACATTGTTGATGGGAATTTGTGGACTACAATCAGGTTTGTCAATCCTCCTCACGGAGCAGGGAATATGAATACCAATCTCCGATCCGGTTTTTGGATAATTGTCTTGGCGCTGTGCGGCCTGAACGCCCCGATGACGGCAGCCGATGCCACTTCTGAAACGAACGTACCCGAGGAGTCCGCATGCAAGAAAGAAACCCGAACCGGGTCGCGCATTCCGGTACTGGTGTGTGCGGGGGATGAAACAGACCTGCAAAGCATTCCGGGCAGCGAGCTGATTCTCCATCCCAGGGATTTGGCATATATCCTGTCAAAGCAAATCCCGGGATTGACAGTACAATCGGGTTCGCGTTAGGGAAGCTCTCGTTAGGGCATTTCAGACTTATCGCGTCACGCACCATCCAGCACCTGCCTCATGGCGCGCGCGCCTTCGGCGGCGGCTGGCCCCCAGTGCTGATTGCCGCGCAACTCCGAGTGGCCAAAGGCTATGCGTCCGTGACCTTGCCGCACAATGTCGCGTGCGGCGGGTTCGCCGTTGCGACCGAAATAAAATCCCGGTTCCGGGATCACATAGGCATGTCCCCAGCGATTGAGAATGATCCCGGCCAGATCCCGTTTCGCATTGAAGGC